>DATLNR010000059.1:0-54534 GCA_035536655.1 Casimicrobiaceae bacterium | reverse complement strand
TCGCATCGGCGCCGTACAACGATGACGCCGGTCCGCGGAGGATCTCGATGCGCTCGATCGCTTCGACCGGCACCGCTTCGATCGACGGTGCACCCACCGTCGACGACATGACGCGCAAGCCGTCGATCAGAAGCAGCGTCTGATTGCGATTCGCCCCGCGGATGAAAATGCCCGACGTCGTGGCCGGCCCGCCGTTACGCACGATCTCGATGCCCGCCTGTCGTTGCAGCAGATCGGCAAGACTCTGCGCGCCGCTGCGCGCGATCTCCTCGGCGTCAATCACGGTCACGTCCGCGACGATCTGCGCGAGCGGCTGCGCGCTTCGCGCGGCCGTGACAAAGATCGATCCGAAGTTCTGAGGCTGTGCAGCTGCGGGCAGAGGAAAGCAAAACAGCACGGACCGGACGACCGTCCGTATGAACGCTGGCGACATCGTTGACGCCTCGCTTCTTTCCATGCGTCCCCGCATGGGATTGCGTAATGCGAAGCGGATCAACCCCGCGTCGCGCCCACCGGCCCGATGAAGGGGCCGATTCGCAGGCCGGTCTCCGGGCTCGACCGTGGCGGCGTCCGCCTTCCCATCGCGCCCGTTGCGGGGGCGACAGTGGCGTCGTGGACGACGTTGTCAGGTCTTACCGTTGCGGGGGCAGCTTCGGCTTGGGCGCGAGTGGCGCCGCACCGAATTCCCGTTTCACCCACCGCGCCTTGATCGGGCGCGGCGGACACCTGCGTTTCAGGGAACAGGTTACAGGAAACAGGAACCAGTCAAAAGCGACGCAAGCGGGCGCGTTACTTGAGCACGTAGCGCAGTTTCGCGATCGACTTGCCGCCCATCGCGACGTCCAGCATCGCGGTCGAGCCCGGCTTGATGGTGAAGTTGCCGGCGGCGCGCAGGCGATTGTCGCCGGCGGGCTCGAGCGGAACTTGGGCGCGCAGCGATGCGTCGGGGATCAAGGTGAGCTGGCCCTTCGCACCGGTGGTGGACACCGGCTTGTTGGCTTCGTCCGTCACCCAGACGATGATTTCGTTCGAAGCGACCTTCAGTTCGAAGACGAACCCATTGGCTTCGCGGACGACGCCGCCGTGCTTCGGCTTGTGGTCGTGCGCGTGTTGCGCGGCTGCGAGGCTTGACCAGGCAAGAAACGAAACCGCAAGCAAGCGGGCAATCAGCATCAGTGGCGCCGGGCCGTCCCACGCCACTGATCGCGCCCCCCTCGGGGGCAGCGAGCAAAGGGAAGCGTGGGGTCCTGCATCGGCGAACCTTCCGAACGGCGGAGTGCCGACGATTATGCAGTGCAACTCGCGCAGCCGCTCGCGGCATTGCTAGACTTTGCCATGGGCAAGCTCTTCATCCGTACGTTCGGCTGCCAGATGAACGAGTACGACTCGGACAAGATGGCCGACGTGCTCGCCGCGAGCGACGGTCTCGCGCTGACCGACGTGGCCGAGGAAGCGGACGTCATCCTGTTCAACACGTGCTCGGTGCGCGAGAAAGCGCAGGAGCGCGTGTTCCATGATCTCGGCCGCGTACGCGAGTTGAAGCGCGCGCGGCCGGAGGTCGTCATCGGTGTCGGCGGCTGCGTCGCGAGCCAGGAGGGCGCAGCGATCGTCGAGCGCGCGCCGTACGTCGACGTCGTGTTCGGCCCGCAGACGCTGCATCGGCTGCCCGCGCTGATCAAGGCGCGTCGCGACACCGGTCGGCCCCAAGTCGACACGAGCTTTCCCGAGGTGGAGAAGTTCGATCACCTGCCGCCGCCCCGCGTCGCCGGCGCCTCGGCATTCGTCTCGATCATGGAGGGATGCAGCAAGTACTGCACGTTCTGCGTCGTGCCGTATACGCGCGGCGAGGAGGTGTCGCGGCCGTTCGACGACGTGCTGACCGAGATCGCCGACCTCGCCGACCAGGGCGTCAAGGAAGTGACGCTTTTGGGCCAGAACGTGAACGCCTACCGCGGCGCGATGGGCGACACCAGCGGGATCGCCGATTTCGCGATGCTGCTCGAGCACGTCGCGGAGATTCCGGGAATCGAGCGCATGCGCTACACGACGTCGCATCCGCGTGAGATGTCGTCGCGGTTGATCGACGTCTACGGCACGCTGCCGAAGCTCTGCTCGCAGCTTCATTTACCCGTGCAGAGCGGATCCGACCGCATCCTCGCCGCGATGAAGCGCGGCTACACGGCGCTCGAGTACAAGTCGATCGTGCGCAAGCTGCGCGCGCGTTGTTCGGACCTGTCGTTGTCATCCGACTTCATCGTCGGTTTTCCCGGCGAGAGCGACGACGATTTCGAGCGGACGATGAAGCTCGTCGACGACGTTCGCTTCGATGGCAGCTTCAGCTTCCTTTACAGCCCGCGGCCCGGGACGCCGGCCGCCGAGCTCCCCGGCGCCGTTCCGCACGATGTCGCTCACGCCCGCCTCGTCCGGCTGCAAGCCGCGATCGATGCGCAGTATCGGGCGGTCAGCGAATCGCGCGTAGGGTCAACCGTTCGCGCGCTGGTGACTGGTCGTTCGACGAAGCGCCCGGACGAGCTCGCCGCGCGCTGCGACGACAATCGCGTCGTGAATTTCGCCGGGCGAGCGTCGCTCGTCGGCCAGTACGTCGACGTAACGATCGTCGCTGCTACCCCGCATTCGCTACGCGGGCAGATGAAAGTCGCGAACGGCTTGCCCATGAAGGCGTAAACCGGCGCACAATGTGCTTGTAGGCGAAGCACCGTAGTGGCACTCCCGTTTGTCCTACGGGCTACGTAAGCGAGGCCCGAATGAAGCGTATGGTATTTCGGCTCGCCGCTTCGGCGAGCGTCGTCGTTGTCGCGCTAGCGCTCGGTGGCTGCGCCACGACCGTCAAGGCGCCCGAGCGCGCGAAGTCGAACGGCGAAGCGTCCGCGATCGCGGAAGCAGCGGCGCGGGCGGCCACCAGCGAGCTGTCGACGCCCGAAGCCCCACAAGCGCGGTCCACGAACGGTCCCGGCTCACGGCCGGCGCCTCAGCCGGTCGCCGTTGCGGCAGCTGCTGCCGCGCAGGCCGCCGCCCAGGCCGCGCAACGCGAACGACCGTTCAACGACGTCATCAAGGATGCCAAGGAGGACGCCGGCCTGTTCCGCTTGTGGACGCGCGAGGACCGCGTGTGGATCGAGATCGCTCCGGACCAGTTCGGCAAGCCGTTCTTCCTCACGTCGAACCTGAACCGGGGCATCGGCGAGAACCGGCTGTTCGGCGGAATGATGACGTACCCGGCGGGCCTGTCGCAGATCGTCGAGTTCCGCAAGGTCGGCGCCGCCGTGCAGCTTCTGGCGAAGAACGTCAAATACACGGCGGCGCAGGGCACACCGGAGTCGCGCGCCGTCGCGGCCGGCTTCTCGGACAGTCTGCTCGCCGCCGCGCCGGTGGTGTCGCAGCCGCACCCGGAGCGCAAGTCGATCCTGATCGACGCGGCGTCGTTGTTCATCACCGACCTGCCGGCGGCCGCGCTCGTTCTCGAGCGCGCATATCGCCAGTCGTACGCGTTCGATTCGCGCAACTCGACGTTCCAGAAGGCGCGCTCGACGGACGACATGGCAACGTTCGACGTCAATGCGCACTACTCGCTCGCGCGACCGTCGTCGAGCGCCGCGGGGCCGACGCTGCCGTCGACGCTGCCAGACGTGCGCAGCCTGTTTCTCGGCTTCCACTACACGATCGCAAAGCTTCCCGCTACGCCGATGCGCACGCGTCTCGCGGACGAACGCATCGGCTACTTCACGGCCGAGCGCTTCGATTTCACCAGCGACATGCCGCGCGTGCCGCTGCAGCGCTTCGTCACGCGCTGGCGGCTCGAGAAGCAGGATCCGACCGCGGCGCTCTCCGAGCCGAAGCAGCCGATCGTGTACTGGCTCGATCGCAACATTCCGGTCCGTTATCGCGACGCCGTGCGCGACGGCATCCTCGAGTGGAACAAGGCGTTCGAGCGCATCGGGTTCAAGAACGCGATCAAGGTCGAGGTGCAGCCGGACGATGCGGATTTCGACACGAGCGACTTGAAGCATGCGTCGGTGCGCTGGCAGACGGTGGCGCGCACCTCGTATGGCGCGATCGGGCCGACAGTGGTCGATCCGCGCACCGGCGAGATCCTCGATGCGGACATCGGCATCGATGCCAACAACGTTCGCGTCGTTCGGAACCTGAAGGCGGAGTACGTGCCGCGCGTTGCGCTGCCGAGCGTTGCGACGGGCAGCGACGCGTTCTCGATGGGCCGCGACAAGCTCTACTGCACGTACGACGAAGTGGCGACCGGGGAAGCCATCTTCGGCCTGTCACTGCTCGAGGCGCGCGGCGACCTGGACGTCGACGGCTCGGACGCCGAGCGTTTCGTGATCGCGTTCCTCAAGGACACGGTGATGCACGAAGTGGGGCATACGCTCGGCCTGCGCCACAACTTCCGGGCATCGACGATCTATACGGAAGCGCAGCTCGGCGATCCCGCGTTCACCAGAGAGCATGGCATCTCCGGGTCGGTGATGGAGTACAACCCGTGGAACATCGCGCTGCGCGGCGCGAAGCAGGGCGATTATCAGATGTCGACGCTCGGGCCTTACGATTACTGGGCGATCGAGTACGGCTATCGCGAGATCGCGCCGGAAGAGGAAACGGCGACGTTGGCCGCGATCGCCGGCCGCAGTCACGAGGCCAATCTCGCGTTCGCGACCGACGAGGACGCGAGCTTCCTGTCGCTCGATCCGCAGATCAACCAGCTCGACCTCGGCCAGGAGCCTCTGGCCTACGCGCAGAAGCGTTTCTCGCTCGTGCGTGAACTGTGGCAGCGCACCGAAGGTCGCACGCTGCCGGCGGGCGAGCGGTATTCGTTGCTGCGTCGCAATTTCTCGCGCGGGTTGTCCGAAGCGGCGCAAGGCGCGATCTACGCCGCCAAGTACATCGGGGGCTTGACGACACTGCGCGATCGCGCGGGATCTGGACGCGATCCGTTGACGCCCGTGCCGGTCGAGAAGCAACGAGAAGCGTTGCAGCTGATCGCCGAGCAGGTGTTCTCGGCGGACAGCTTCAGATTTTCACCTGCGTTCCTGCGCCGCATGTCGGTGTCGGCGTTCGACATCGACGATGCGGTCGAGCTTGGCCGGTCGGTGCCGACCGTCGACATCGCCGTCGACCAGCAAGTGCTCGCGATGCAGCGCTCGGTGCTGTCGCAACTGCTGGGCGAAACCGTCGCGCAGCGGCTGGTCAACAACGAGGCGAAGGTCGACCAGCCGAGTCAGGCACTGCGGCTCTCCGAGCTCTACGCGACGCTGCACGGCGCCGTCTGGAGCGAGTTGAACGGCAAAGTGCCGAAGGACATTCCGCTGATGCGGCGCAATCTGCAGCGCGAGTACGTGATGCGTCTCGCGAACGTGCTGGTCCGTCCGGCGGCGACGCTTCCTGCCGATGCGCGATCACTGATGCGCGCCGACGCAACCACGTTGCGCGCCGAGATCGCGAAGGTCAAGGATCGCAAGGAGCTGTCGACGGAGGCGCGCGCCCATCTCGCCGAATCGCTGGCGCTGATCGACGAAGCGCTGAGGGCGCCGCTGGTGCGGCAGGCGGTATAGTCAGGTGTGCCCGCTCGCCGCAATCAGCAGCGCTTCGCGCTGACACCGCTCGACAACCGCCGGCTCGCGAACCTGTGCGGGCCGCTCGACGCGAACCTGCGACAGATCGAGGCCGCGTTCGACGTGGCGATCTCGCATCGCAGCGGCGACTTCGCGATCGCCGGTTCGCCGCCACAGTGCGCGAACGCGACTGAAGCGATCCAGAAGTTCTACACGCAGGCGGAAAAGCCGCTGTCGGTCGACGACATCCAGCTAGGGATGGTCGAGATAACGACGCAGCCGAAAGGCCGCCCGGCGACGGACGTCGACTCGACCGAGGACGAAACACCGCACTTGCGCACGCGGCGCCTCGACCTGCATGGCCGCACGCCGAATCAGTCGCAGTACTTGAAGGATATCCAGGGTCACGACATCACGTTCGGCATCGGCCCCGCAGGGACCGGCAAGACGTATCTCGCCGTCGCGTGCGCCGTCGACGCGCTCGAACGTGACGCGGTCAAGCGCATCGTGCTTGTGCGACCGGCGGTCGAAGCGGGCGAGCGCCTGGGCTTCCTGCCCGGCGACCTTGCGCAGAAAGTGGATCCGTACCTGCGCCCGCTGTACGACGCCCTCTATGACCTGATGGGCTTCGACAAGGTCAGCAAACTCTTCGAGCGACAGACGATCGAGATCGCGCCGCTCGCCTACATGCGCGGCCGCACGCTGAACCACAGCTTCATCATCCTGGACGAAGCGCAGAACACGACGCCCGAGCAGATGAAGATGTTCCTGACGCGCATCGGCTTCGGCACGAAGGCGGTGATCACCGGCGACGTCACGCAGATCGACCTGGCGCGCGGACAGAAGTCGGGGTTGATCGAGGCCGGGCGCGTGCTCGACGGCGTGCGCGGCATCGCGTTCACGCGCTTCACCAGTGCGGACGTCGTGCGCCATCCGCTGGTGCAGAAGATCATCGACGCCTACGAGCGCGACGACAAGGCGGCCCCCCGCGAGGATGGCGCGCGGGGTCGATGAGCCGTGCGCCGCGCGTAAGCGTCGCGCTGCAGTTCGAAGTCGCAAGGACCCGCCTGCCGTCGCCCGTCACGTTGCGCCGCTGGGTGATGCTTGCTGCCGAGCGCGACGTTCGCGTGACGCTGCGCTTCGTCGGCGATCGGGAGAGCCGGAGGCTCAATGCGCGCTTCCGTGGTAAGGACTACGCGACCAACGTCCTGACCTTCGTGTACGATGATCCGGTCCATGACGCACCCCATGGCGCGCCGCTCGCCGGCGACATCGTCATCTGCGTTCCGGTTGTTCGCCGCGAAGCCCGCGCTGCGAGCCGCCCGTTGCGCGCGCACTGCGCGCATCTCGTCATCCACGGCATGCTGCACCTGCAAGGCCACGGCCACGACCGGGACGCGAACGCCGCGCGCATGGAGGCGCGCGAGATCGAGCTCCTGGCGAAGCTGCGCTATGCGAATCCGTACGCACCGTAGCGCTTCCTAGTGGAAACCTCCGAGCCTGCGAAACCGACGTTGCTCGAGCGGCTCTCGGCGTTCCTGACGCGCGAGCCGGAGGACCGCGAGGAGCTGATGGATCTGTTGCGCGGCGCGTTCGAGCGCAAGCTCCTCGACGCGGATGCGCTGTCGATGATCGAGGGCGTGCTCTCGGTGTCGGAGATGACGGTGCGCGACATCATGATCCCGCGCGCCCAGATGGATTGCGTGTCGATCGACGATGCGCCCGAGTCGTTCATCCCGTTCGTCATCGAGACCAAGCACTCGCGCTTCCCGGCGATCGGCGAGACGAAGGACGACATCGTCGGCATCCTGCTCGCGAAGGAGCTGTTGAACTTCTACGCCAATCCCGAGGCGTTCAGTCTGCGCGACACGCTGCGTCCGGCGGTGTTCGTGCCCGAGTCGAAACGGTTGAATGTCCTGCTGCGCGAGTTCCGGCAGAATCGCAACCACATCGCGATCGTCGTCGACGAATACGGCGGCGTGTCCGGTCTCGTCACGATCGAGGACGTGTTGGAGCAGATCGTCGGCGACATCGAGGACGAATACGACTTCGACGAGAACGAGGACAACGTCATCGCGGAGGGAAACGGCCGCTGGCGCGTGAAGGCGCAGACCGAGATCGAGGACTTCAACGCGCACTTCGGGAGCCGCTTCGCCGACGACGAGTTCGACACGGTCGGGGGCTTGGTCGTGCAGGCGTTCGGCCGTGTGCCAAAGCGAGGCGAGTCGACTTCGCTCGAAGGGTTCCGGTTCAGAGTCGTACGCGCCGATAGCCGGCGGCTGCATACGCTGCAGGTGGAGCGCGTCACCAGCGATCAAGTCGCAGCGACGTCGTCGTAGGCGGCCGCTCTACGTCGCTACGGCGGCGTGCACATCACCACGAGATCCGGTCCGTCACCTTCGGAAAGCCAGCCTCGGCCGATCATCTGGTCACGCAACGCCGTGTAGAGCCGCTGCGCGCTGGGACGCCCTGTCCCGGCTCCGCTCGCGAGCGCGATTGCGTGCCACGTCGGCCGCTACACTGACCGCAACATGAGATACGCGCTCGCACTCGTCGCCGGCGTCCTGACGGTGTTCGGCTTCGCGCCGTTCGGACTTGCGGGCATGCCCGTATTGGCGCTGGCCCTGCTGTTCGGTGCGTGGCGCGACGTCGAGCGACCGCGAACCGCGGGCCTGATCGGTTTCGCGTTCGGCGTCGGATTGTTCGGCGCCGGCGTCTCGTGGGTCTACATCGCGCTCGAGACGTTCGGCGGCATGCCGGCGCTGCTCGCGTTCGTCGCGACAGCCGGCTTCGCTGCGTTTCTTTCGCTGTACCCGGCGCTTGCAGGATGGGTCGCTGTGCGCTTCACGCCGCCGTCGAGCGCAATGCGGTCGATCGCCGTTGCGAGCGCCTTCGTGCTCGCCGAATGGCTGCGCGGCTATCTGTTCACCGGTTTCCCGTGGCTCGCCGCTGGGTACGCGCAGCTTCCCGAGAGTCCCTTGGTCGGCTTCGCCCCAATTGGCGGCGTCTGGCTGGTGTCGCTCGCGGTGTGCGTCGTGGCGGCATTGCTGGTGCAGGCGATCGACGCGATCGAGCGTCGCCACTTACGCTGGGTGATCGGTAGCGTCGCAGCCGCGCTCGTCGTTTGCGTCGCCGGGGCCGCGCTCCGCGCCGTCGACTGGACGACTGCCACCGGCGAGCCGCTCGCCGTCTCGCTCGTGCAAGGCAACATCGAACAGGACGTCAAGTTCGAACCGTCGTTCCGGGACGACACGTTTTCGATCTACGGCGCGCTCGTCGAGCGCACGCGAGGCCGCCTGATCGTGCTGCCCGAGTCGACGTTCCCGATGTTCGTCGACGACGTGCCGCGCGAGGTCGTCGCGAATCTCTCGCGAATTGCGCGCGCCCGCCACGGCGAGCTGCTGTTCGGCGCGTTCTTCGTCGAACCGCCGCAACAAGGCAGCGACGAGCCGAGCGTCTACAACAGCGTGTTCGCCGTCGGCAGCGATCGTCCGGGCCTCTACCGCAAGCGGCACCTCGTGCCGTTCGGCGAGACGATTCCGGCAAAACCGCTGGTCGGTTGGGTGATGCGCAACCTGCTCGCGATTCCGATCGGCGACCAGGCGCGAGGACCGGAAATGCAGGTGCCCTTCCGCGTCGGCGACCAGCGCGTCGCCGTCAATATCTGCTACGAGGATGCGTTCGGCGACGAGCTGCGCGACGGTGCGCGCGAAGCGTCATTCCTGGTCAATGTCACCAACGACGCGTGGTACGGGCGATCGATCGCGGCGCGCCAGCACAATCAGATCGCCGCGATGCGGGCGCTCGAGCTCGGCCGCCCCATGCTGCGCGCGACGAACACCGGGATCACGTCGGCGATCGACCATCGCGGGCGCGTGATCGCCGAGCTTCCGTGGTTCACGCGCGACGTGCTCGAGGTTTCGGTCGTCGGGCGGCAAGGCGAGACGCCCTATCTTCGATTCGGCGATGCGATCCCGCTGGCGATCGCCGGGTTGTTGCTTGCGCTAGCGATCGCGGTCGGAGCAGGACGCCGTTGACGCCGAGTCCCGGACTCCGGTCAAGAGCCTCTGCGCCTCACGATAGCGATCCGCGGTCCTGCGCACGATCGCATCGGGCAACGACGGCGCGGGCGACGCTTTGTTCCAGTCGAGCGTTTCCAGATAGTCGCGAACGATTTGCTTGTCGAACGAAGGCGGACTCTCGCCCGGACGATACGTGTCCAGCGCCCAGAAGCGCGACGAATCGGGCGTCAGCACTTCATCGATCAAGTGCAGCGTGCCGGCTTCGTCGAGCCCGAACTCGAACTTCGTATCGGCGATGATGACGCCGCGTTCGAGCGCGTACGCCGCCGCGTCGCGATAGAGGCGAAGCGTGACGTCGCGCACCTGCGCCGCAACGTCATGGCCGACGCGCCGTTCGACCTCGGCGTAGTCGATGTTCTCGTCGTGCTCGCCCGCGGGCGCCTTGTTCGCCGGCGTGAACAACGGCTCGGGCAGCTTGTCCGCCATGCGCAAGCCGACGGGCAGCGCAATGCCGCTGACGCTGCCAGCTTGTCGATACTCCTTGAACCCCGAGCCGATCAGGTATCCGCGCGCGACCGCTTCGATCGTCAGCGGCGTCAACCGCTTCGCTACCACCGAACGGCCGACGCACACCGCGAGCTCGTCGGGCGTCACGAACTTGCCGAGATCGATCTCGTTCGCGCGGTGATTGGGAATCTCTGCTTCGAAACGCGTCATCCAGAAATCGGTGAGCGCCGTCAACACGGCGCCCTTGCCGGGAATCGGCTGCGGCAGCACGACATCGAATGCGGACAACCGGTCGCTGACGACGATGAGCAAGTGTTTCTCACCGAGCGCGTAGCTGTCGCGCACCTTGCCGCGGTGCACGAGCGGCAGGCTCTGCAGATCCGACCGGAAGAGCGGAGTTGCCATCGAGCGATTCTAGCCGGCCCCTCGATTGCACGACAACGAAGGTAAGATGCCCGTCGATCGCGCACTCGAACGACCTGCTGCCGAAGCCATGCTCACGTTCCAGGAACTGATCCTGCGCCTTCAGACGTTCTGGAACGCCGAAGGCTGCGCGCTTTTGCAACCGTACGACATGGAAGTCGGCGCCGGGACGTCGCACACGGCCACATTCCTGCGCGCGCTCGGTCCGGAGCCATGGCGTGCAGCGTATGTGCAGCCGTCACGGCGGCCGAAGGACGGCCGCTATGGCGAGAATCCGAATCGATTGCAGCACTACTACCAGTATCAGGTCGTGCTGAAGCCGTCGCCGGCCGACATCCTCGACCGTTATCTCGCGTCGCTTCAAGCGCTCGGCTTCGACCTCGCGGTGAACGACATCCGTTTCGTCGAAGACGACTGGGAGAACCCGACGCTCGGCGCCTGGGGATTGGGCTGGGAAGTCTGGCTGAACGGTATGGAGATCACGCAGTTCACCTACTTCCAGCAGGTGGGCGGGCTCGACTGCAACCCGATCACCAGCGAGATCACCTACGGGGTCGAGCGGCTCGCGATGTATTTGCAGGGCGTCGACAACCTGTTCGATCTCGTATGGACGCGATCTCGCGAGGACGGCGCGACGCGCACGCTGACCTATCGCGACGTCTATCATCAAAACGAGGTCGAGCAGTCGACGTACAACTTCGAGCAAAGCAACGTCGACAAGCTGTTCGAGCTCTTCGCCTTCTACGAGAGCGAGGCGAAGCGGCTGCTCGCGGCGAAGCTGCCGCTGCCGGGTTACGAGATGATCCTCAAGGCCGCGCACACGTTCAACCTGCTCGATGCCCGCGGCGCCGTCTCGGTGACCGAACGCGCAGGCTACATTGGCCGCATTCGCACACTCTCGCGGCTCGTCGCGCAGGCGTACGTCGACTCGCGCGAGGCGTTGGGCTTCCCGATGCTCGCGGATGCACATCGCGCCAAGGCCGATGAAGGACCCCCACGCTCCCTTCGGTCGCCGCCCCCCGAGGGGGCGCAGTCAGCCGCTGGGGGCGGCCCTGCGCGACTGCCATGAGCATGACGCCGGACGCGACGCTGGTCGTCGAGCTCGTTACCGAGGAACTGCCGCCGAAGTCGCTGCGGATGCTGGGGTCCGCCTTCGCGGATTCGCTCGTGCAAGGTTTGCGCGATCGCGGCTACGTCACCCAAGCTTCACAAACCGCTCCGTACGCGACACCGCGACGGCTTGCCGTCGCCATCACGCACGTGCGCGCGATGTCGCCGCAGCAGCCATTCAAGCAGAAGTTGATGCCGGTTGCCGTGGGTATCGATGCGCAGGGCAATCCGACGCCGGCGCTGCTCAAGCGCCTTCAGGCAATCGGATTGTCCGAATCGTCGATCGCGACGCTCTCGCGCGAGAGCGACGGCAAGTCGCAAGCGCTGTACCACGCCGGAACGAAGCCCGGACGGCCACTGGCCGAAGGCTTGCAGCAGGCGCTCGACGCGACGATCGAGAAGCTGCCGATCCCGAAGGTGATGCGGTATGCGCCTCCGGGCGGCTACTACAACGCCATCGCGTTCGTGCGCCCGGCGCATCGCCTGTTGGCGCTCCATGGCAGCGATATCGTTCCCGTTTCGGCACTGGGTTTGACAGCGGGACGGCTGACCGACGGTCATCGTTTCCTGTCGCGCGAGGGCATCGGGGTGGCGAACGCAACTGCCTGGGCGAGCACGCTGCACGCGGAAGGGAAAATCGTTCCCTCGTTCGCTGAACGGCGTCGCGTCATCGAGGCCGGGCTGGCGCAGGTCGCAGGGCGCGATCGCGTCATCGGGCCCGATGCGTTGCTCGACGAAGTCACGTCGCTCGTCGAGTGGCCGGTCGTCCTCGCCGGCACGTTCGATCCGGGCTTTCTCGTCGTGCCGCAGGAATGCCTGATCCTGACGATGCAGCAGAACCAGAAGTACTTCGCGCTGGCGGATGAAACCGGCCGCATGCGTCCGCGTTTCCTGCTCGTCAGCAACCTTGCGACGGAAAGCCCGGACGTGATCATCAAGGGCAACGAGCGCGTGCTTCGCGCACGCCTGGCTGACGCACGGTTTTTTTACGAGCAGGATCGAAAGGCCGCGCTCGCCACGCGCGTGCCCCGGCTCGACAGCGTCGTCTATCACACGAAACTGGGATCTCAGGGCGCGCGGATCAAGCGCCTCCGCCACCTGGCAGGAGCGCTCGCGAAAGCGATCGGCGCGCCTGAAGCCGCTTGCGACCGCGCAGCGATGCTCGCGAAGGCCGATCTGACGACCGACATGGTCGGCGAGTTTCCCGAGCTGCAAGGCACGATGGGCCGCTACTACGCGCGCCACGACGGCGAGAGCGCCGAGGTTGCCGACGCGATCGCGCAGCACTATTGGCCGCGGTTTGCCGGCGACGCCTTGCCGGACACGACGATCGCACAAACCGTTGCGCTGGCCGACAAGCTGGAAGCGCTCGCCGGGCTATTCGGCATCGGCCAGGCGCCGACCGGCGACAAGGATCCGTTCGGGCTGCGCCGCGCGGCGATCGGCGTGATTCGCATTGTGGTCGAGCGCAAGATTGACGTCCCGCTCGATGCGCTCGTCGACTTGGCGTTCGCGTCGTTCGCCGACGTGCCGGTCGTCGAGCCTGACACCTCCGCGCTCGTCGACTTTCTGATCGACCGGCTGCGCGGGTATCTGCGCGACCAGGGCGGCACGGTCAACCAGGTCGAGGCGCTGCTGGCCGGCAGCGTCGGATCGCTCGTTTCGCTGCCGTCGCGGCTTGCCGCCGTGCAGGCGTTCGAGGCGCTGCCCGAAGCGGAAGCGCTCGCGGCGGCGAACAAGCGCATCGTCAACATCCTTCGCAAATCCGGCAGCGAAGCCGCGCGCGACGTCGAACCGTCGCGCATGACCGAAGACGCCGAGCGCGAGCTTGCCGCGGCTTTTGAAGCGCTCGCACCCAAGGTCGACGCAAGCTATCGTGCAGGCGACTGGACCGGCGCGCTGATCGCGCTGTCGACAACGAAGTCAGCCGTCGATCACTTCTTCGACAAGGTGATGGTGATGGCGGATGATGCGGCTGTGCGCGCGAACCGGCTAGCGCTGCTAAAACGCGTCGCGTTCACGATGAACCGCGTCGCAGACTTGAGTCGGCTTTCAAAATGACCCGCAAGCCCTTCTTGCAAAGTCGCCGTGGAGCGAAAGCGAGACGGCGCTTCATTGCTTCGTAAGGTGTTGGTTCCCATGCGGGCGGTCAAACTCATCGTGCTCGACCGCGACGGCACGATCAATCACGACAGCGACCAGTACATCAAGTCCCCTGCCGAATGGCGGCCGATCCCCGGCAGCCTCGAAGCGATCGCGCGGCTCAATCACGCGGGCTATCGCGTCGTCGTCGCGACGAACCAGTCGGGAATCGGCCGCGGCCTGTTCGACATGGCGACGCTCAACGCCATCCACGGCAAGATGCATCGCGCGCTCGGGCAGGCCGGCGGCCGCATCGACGCGATCTTCTATTGCCCGCACGCGGCGGACGCGACTTGCGGTTGCCGCAAGCCGAATCCGGGCCTGTTGAAGGAAGCCGGCCGTCGCTTCAACGTCGATCTGAAAGGCGTGCCGGCGATCGGCGACGGGCTGCGCGACCTGCAGGCCGCGGAAACGGTCGGCGCGCAGCCGATGCTCGTCCTGACCGGCAAGGGTGAAAAGACGCTGCGCGAGGCGAACATCCCGAAGAGCACCGCGATCTTCCCCGACCTCGCCTTCGCCGTTTCCGCGCTGCTGGCAAGCGAATAAGCCTTGTCCCACCTGCGCTCGCTCGCCTTCGCGCTGTTCCAGCTTATCGTCACGCCGCCGTACGCGATCGCGGTCCTCGCGCTCTTCTGGCTCCCCCCGGTCGCGCGCTATCGCTTCATCACCTACTGGTGCGCGATGAACCTGTGGGGAGCGCGGTGGATCTGCGGCATCCGCTCGCGCGTCATCGGCCTCGAGCGAATGCCATCGACGCCGCACGTGATCATGTGCAAGCATAGCTCGACGTGGGAAACGCTTGCGCTGACACAGGTGTTCCCCCCACTCGCGTATGTCGCGAAAAAGGAACTGTTGTCGATTCCGTTCTTCGGCTGGGCGTTCCGCTTCGCGTCGCCGATCACGATCGATCGAAGCGCCGGCAGCGACGCGATGTCGCAGATCGCGAACCAGGGCCGCGAGCGTTTCGCACAGGGCTTCTGGATCGTCGTCTATCCGGAGGGGACGCGCATTCGCGCAGGCAAGCGGGCGAGATACAAGAGCGGCGGCGCACGGCTTGCGATCGAGATGAACGTTCCAATCCTGCCGGTCGCGCATAACGCCGGTTGGCTGTGGCCGAAAGGCTTTCTCGGCAAACGGGCGGGCGTCGTGACGATGTCGATCGGCGCGCCGATTTCGGCGGCGGGCAAGGACGCTCAAGCGCTGACCGCGGAAGTGGAAAACTGGATCGAATCGGAAGTCGCGGCCCTCGCGCCCACCGACGGTTCGTCGCACCGGCGATCGGGCGAGGCGCACATCGCATGACGCGCATGCGGCTCGGTCGCAACGACGCCGGATCGGCGCGGCGCATAAGCCTGAAGGGCGCGCAGGTCGATTTCCGTCTTGTGCGCACGCGCCGGCGAACGATCGGCATGGAAATCGACCTTGCCGGCCTCACCGTTCGCGCGCCGCGCTGGGTGACGATCGGAGAGATCGAGGAGGCGCTGCACGAGCGTAGTGACTGGTTGCTGCGCACGCTCGATGCGTGGCGCGGACGTCGGCGCGACGTGCTGCCGCACGAGTGGCGAACCGGCGCACGGATTCTCTACGGCGGTCACGAGCTGACGTTGGCCGTTTATCCAGCGCGTCGGCCACTGATCCGCCCGGATCTCTTCGACCTGACGATCCTCCATCCGCACGCGGTCGATTCGAGGCAGGTCGCGTCGTTCGTCATGCACTGGCTCCGCGATGAAGCGCTGCGCCTTGTCGTGCCGCAGGTTGCGCGGTTCACACGACAGCTTAAGCACGCGGTGCCGCCGGTCAAGATCAGCAACGCGCGCGGCGAATGGGGCAGCTGCAATCACAAGGGCGAGATCCGGCTCAATTGGCGGTTGGTACAGCTGCCGCGCGAGCTTGCCGAATACGTCGTTGCGCACGAGGTCGCGCACCTCCACGAGCTCAACCATTCGCCGCGTTTCTGGGCCGTCGTCGAGACGCTGCTGCCGGCGCATGCGACGCGTCGCCGTGCGCTCGACGAGTGGAGCGCGCTGCTTCACGCGACCTTCGAGCGCTTCTAGCCCGCGCGCAACGCCTCGAGCTCGATCGCGACACCCTGCTCGCGCAACAGGCGCGTGACTTCAGCGCCGAGCTCCGCGCCACTGCGCGTGTCGCGCCAGCCGCCCCCTTCGATTCGGAAATGATGCCCGCCGCTTCTGGCCGCGACCCAGATCTCGCGGTTGGCGACGTGCCGATTGACGATCAGCTTGCCTCCCGCGTCGCAGTCGATCTCGAGGATGCCGTCGTTCAGGCTCCAATCGACATCGGCGTCGCTACGATCGGCCGCATCGTCGATCGCCTGCCCGATGCGCGAGAGGGCACGGTCGACCAGCGCGATGAATTCGTTGTCGGTCACGGCGATCGAGCGATGAGTGCCAGCAGGCCGGTGTTAGCATCGCGAGCATGTCGGGACCATCGATCTTAGGCCATCTGTCGTTGTACGCGCTGGCGATCGCGCTCGCCGTGTCGACGACCGGCTGCGGCATCAAGGGCCCGCTGCAGTCGGCGAAGGAAGCGCCGACGCCGGCGACCAAGCCGGCGAAGCCCGCCCCGCCCGAGAAGCTTTGAGCGCGTTCGCCTACCGAGGCGGCGAGCTCTTCGTCGAGGAAATCCCGCTCGCGAGCATCGCCAAGCGCTTCGGCACGCCGGCGTACGTCTACTCGCGCGCGACGCTCGAGTCGAACTACATTGCGTTCGACCGCGCATTGTCGGCGATTCCGCACCTTGTCTGCTACGCGATGAAGGCGAACGCGAACCTCGCCGTGCTGAACGTGTTCGCGACGCTCGGCAGCGGCTTCGACATCGTCTCGCAGGGCGAGCTTGCGCGCGTCATCGCCGCGGGCGGCGATCCGGCCCGGACGCTCTTCTCCGGCGTCGGCAAGACGACGGACGAGATGCGCGCCGCGCTCACGGCGGGCGTGCATTGCTTCAACGTCGAATCGGCGAGCGAGCTCGCACGCCTCGCGAACGTCGCCGCCGCGGTGGGCCGGCGCGCGCGGATCGGGATCCGCGTCAATCCGGACGTCGACCCGCGCACGCATCGCTACATCGCAACCGGCTCGAAAGAGACGAAGTTCGGCGTGGCGTTCGAAGAAGCGCTGCCGTTGTACCGGCATGCCGCGAGCGTCGCCTCGCTCGACGTCATCGGAATCGACATTCATTTGGGCTCGCAGATCACCGAGCTCGAACCGTTCCGCGAGGCAACGCGAAAGGTGCTGACGCTGGTCGACGAGCTCGCGCGCGAACGCATCGTGCTCTCGCATGTCGATGTGGGCGGCGGACTCGGAATCCGGTATCGCGACGAAGTGACGATAGCGCTGCCGGCCTACGCAAACATGCTTGCCGACCTTTTCGCCGGGCGTCGAGAACGCGTGCTGGTGGAGCCGGGACGTCGGCTGGTTGGCGACGCCGGCGTGCTCGTGACACGTGTCGACTACCTGAAACGCGGGAGCGCTCGCAACTTCGCGATCGTCGATGCGGCAATGAATGACCTCATCCGCCCGGCGCTCTACGACGCATGGCATCCGGTCGATCCGGTCCGGCCGCGCGACGGCGACGTCGAGCGCTTCGACATCGTCGGGCCGGTATGCGAAAGCGCCGACTTCCTCGCGCGCGACCGCATGCTGTCGATCGACGAAGGCGACCTGCTCGCCATCGGCGCGGCCGGCGCCTATGCGATGGCGATGAGCTCGAACTACAACGCCAGGCCGCGCCCGTGCGAAGTGCTCGTCGACGGCGAAAAAGCGCACCTCGTTCGTCGCCGCGAGACGATTGCCGAGCTGTTCGACAGCGAATCGCTCCCACCGTCGAAGTGACGTTGCGCGTCACTTCGACGCCATCGACATGGCGTTCCGGCGTCGATATCGGATGCGCAAAAAGCGCTTCGGCGGCATCGAATGCGCGCATCGAACGCGATCACGACGTGCGATTTCGCAACACTCGGCGCTTTCGCAACCGAACGCTCGAGGCGCGGAGTGTTGCAAATCGTTGAAAGTTGTCTAGAATGCCGATCAGCAGGTCGCAATGGGTTTGTCAAGTGGTCGAGTCGGATTTGCCGTTTGCAGCACGCGGCGATGTGGCGAGAAGCTCAGCTCAGTTTGGCTCAGCGTCTAACCCGCCAAAGTCCACTCCGTTGACCTCCCCGCATCATTAAACGGCCTGCCTTGGAAAGCACGTGATTCATCCTCAGAAGCATCAGGTGCAACAAAGGCAGCACGGCAGCAAAGCAACAACACAGTCACAAAACTCAGACAGGAGAAACACAAGATGATGGCTGACATGATGTCGATGATCTCGCCTTCGAGCACGCCGTCGGCGCCAAAGAAGTCGTCCCGCAGGAAGTCGGCGCGCAAGGGCGGCGCCAAGCGGGCGGCGAAGAAGGGCGCGAAGAAGTCGACGAAGCGCGCATCGAAGAAGGGCGCCAAGAAGGCGACGAAGAAGCGCGCGGCCAAGAAGGGCGCGAAGAAGGGTGCGCGGAAGGGTGCGCGGAAGGGCCGCAAGTCGACGAAGCGCGCAGCGAAGAAGGGCGCGAAGAAGTCGGTGAAACGGCGCTCGGCCAAGAAGGGCGCGAAGAAGGGCGCCAAGAAGGCCACGAAGAAGCGCTCTGCCAAGAAGCGGTCCGGCAAGCGCGCGAAGCGGGCGTCGAAGAAGCGCTAGTCGCTTCGCTTCGACCGTCACCTTCGAAGGTGACGGAGCCTGCACAAGACGGGCGGCGCGAAGGCGTCGCCCGTTTCTTTTTCTAGCCGGTCAAAGCGAGGCGCGCGGACTTCCGTTCCGCGTGCGAGCCGCGGGCTCCTTTGTCGCCGGCTCGCTCGCGGCGCCTTTCGGAGCAGAGCTCGCCTTCCCACCACTCCCGTTCGCGCGCGCCGGAGCGGCGCCGTTCGTCGGCGGCACCTGACCCTTGATCGACCGGGCACCGGCGGCAGCGACGGTGCGCGCCTTGCCGTGAGCGACATTGCGCACGACATCGCTCGTCACGCGCAGCTGCCGGCCCACATTGAGGGCCGACTGCGACAGGCCGTTCCACTCGCGCAGGTCGGCCGCTGACACGTTGTAGCGCGCCGCGATCGAATGGAGCGTTTCACCGCGGCGCACCGTGTGATAGAACGTCCGGCCCTGCGGCACGACGGTGAACACCGCTTCGCTTTTCTCGATCGACGCGTGCGCGACGTCGCCCGGCCGCTCCGCCGGCACGAGCAGCGGATGCCCGGGCGGAATCCGCGTGCGCAATCCCAGACCGTTGATCGTCCGCAGCGTCTCGACCGACAGCTTGAAGCGCGCGGCAACCTGCGCCAGCGTCTCGCCGTCGCGAACGCGGTACGCCTGCCAGGACACGAGCGGCTGGTCGTGAAGCTGGAGCTTCGCAGCGAACAGCTCGGCCTTGTCGATCGGCAGCAGGATAGTGAACTCGTCCGCACCGGCGATCACCGGCCGGTTGTGTTGCGGGTTCAGCGCGACGAACTCGGCTTCGGAAAGCTCGGCGAGCTCAGCGGCGCGCTTCACATCGATCTTCCGATCGACTTTCACGACGGTGAAGTACGGCGCGTCGGGCACATCGGCGATGACGAGGCCATACTTCTCCGGATCGCGCACGATGTTCTTCAACGCCTGCAGCTTCGGCAGATAGTTGCGCGTTTCGTCGGGCATCGGGAGCGACAGGTAGTCGCGGACCCCATTTCGCTGCAACGCACGACCGACATTGCCCTCCCCCCAGTTGTACGCGGCAAGCGCGAGATGCCAGTCGTTGAACATGCCGTGGAGCCGCTGCAGATAGTCGAGCGCCTTGTCGGTCGCCGCGATGACGTCGCGCCGCGCGTCGAACCAGAAGTTCTGCGCGAGGCCGTAATGGCGGCCGGTCGACGGCATGAACTGCCAGATCCCTGATGCGCGGGCGCTCGACACCGCCGTCGGATTGAACGCGCTCTCGACCATCGGCAGGAGCGCGATGTCGAGCGGCATCCGGCGCCGGTCGATTTCGCTGACGATGTGATAGAGGTAGCGTCGGCTGCGATCGATCATGCGCGCGACGTAGTCGGGGCGATCCGCGTAATAGCGCTCCCATTTCTCGACCAGCGGGCCTTCCAGCTCCGGCACCGCGTAGCCCTTGACGATGCGGTCCCACAGATCCTGTGCCGGCTCGGGCAGCGGCTCGAGGTCCGCGGCTGCGCCGGCGGCGAACACCGACGGCACGACGAATCGTGCGATCCGCGTCGACTCGACCGTCAACGGGAATGGTGTCGGTTCCGGTGAAGCGGGCGGCGGTTGGACGCTTGCGAGCGGTGGCGCCGGCTCGACGGAAGGCGGGACCGTCGGCGTCGTCGCGCAACCGGCCAACGTTGCGAGCGACAGCGCAATGGTCACCGCAATGATGCGGCGCGTCAGTCGCAACGCATCGCTCGCGCAGCCATTGGAGGTTTGGTCGCGTCCCGCGTTCTCATCGTCAGAATCGATTCTTCCACTCGCGCAGTGTCGCAAAGACCGCCACATCATCTGCGAGCGGCCGTTGCGCCTGCGCTTCCGCAGCGGCCTTCACTGCCGGCTCCCCGGCGCGCAGAAACGGGTTCGTTGCAAGCTCGAGCCCGATCGTGGACGGTAACGTCGGCTGGCCCTGGTCGCGCTTCGCGCGCTCGATCCCTGTCCGCTCGTCGATCGCACGGTTGTGCGGTTCGACCGCGCGAGCGAAGCGCAAGTTCGCGAGCGTGTACTCGTGGCCGCAATAGACCTCGGTGTCGGGCTCGAGCGCGGCGAGCTTCGCAAGCGACGCCCACATCTGCGCCGGCGTGCCTTCGAATACCTTGCCGCAGCCAGCGGCGAAGAGCGTATCGCCGCAGAACACGACCGGTTTGCGGTCGACGCGTCCGACGTAGGCGATATGTCCGGACGTATGGCCCGGAATGTCGAGAACGCGCATCGATGCGTCGATTGCGTCCACGTCGACTTCGTCGTCCTGCGCGAGCGGTCGCGAGCGTGCGGGAATCTTTTCGCGCGCTGGACCATAGACCTTCGCGCCGAAGCGCTCGACGAGCGTCTCGACACCGCCGACATGGTCGCGATGGTGATGCGTCGCAAGGATCGTCGTGATCGCGACGTCTTCCTCGTCGCAGTACGCGATTACCGGCGCTGCATCGCCCGGATCGACGACCGCCGCCTCACGCCCTCGGCGCAGGAGCCAGATGTAGTTGTCGGTAAACGCGGCGATCGGGATAATGGCCGTCATGGAAGCATCTTCCGGAGCGTCGGAGCGCCTGTCAACGTCGCTCGGCGACTGGTTCGCGACACCGCTCGGGGAGTATCTGCTGGCCCGCGAGCAGGACTATTTCGACCAGACGGTCGCCGACATCTTCGGCTTCCATGCGTTACAGATCGGGCTGCCCGAATCACCGTTCCTCGCGCAAAGCCGCATTCCGCACCGTTTCTCGGTCGATTACGATCCGCCGGCTTCGGTCGTCGCGGACCCGCACTGGTTGCCGTTCCCCGAGAACTCGATCGACCTCATCGTCATGCCGCATGCGCTCGAGTTCACCGACGATCCGCACCAGATGCTGCGCGAAGCGTACCGCGTAATCCGTCCCGAAGGGCAGATCGTCATCGCCGGCTTCAATCCGTTCTCGCTGTTCGGTGCCAAGCGCTACTTCGGTCGCGAGCAGCGGCCACCATGGAACGGGAACTTCATTGCGCTTTATCGGATGAAGGACTGGCTGACGCTCCTGGGCTTCGATGTCGTCGGCGGGCGACTCGAGTGCTACGCGCCGCCGTTCGCGCGCGACGTCTGGTTGCGCCGGTTCGGCTTCTTCGAGAAAGCGGGCGACCGCTGGTGGCCGATCGCCGGCGGCGTTTACTTCCTGCGCGCGACGAAGCATGTGCAGGGCATGCGCGTCATCACGCCGGCGAAGGAGCGTCGACAACGTCGCGCGGCGTTCGTTCCGGCAGCCCGCGCACGCGAGACGCTGACGACGGTGGTCGAACGCTGCAGCGAGTGCGTTCGATAGCGGTCTTCACCGACGGGGCGTGCAGGGGCAACCCCGGTCCCGGTGGCTGGGGTGCGCTGATCCTCACCGACGACGGCGAGCGCGAGCTCTTCGGCGGCGAACGCGCGACGACGAACAACCGGATGGAGCTGACCGCGGTCATTCGCGCGCTCGCGAGCCTCGACAGCGGATCGGACATCGATCTCTACACCGATTCGCAATACGTGAAGCAGGGCATAGAAAACTGGATCCACACGTGGAAGCGCAACGGCTGGCGAACGGCAAGCCGCCAGCCGGTGAAGAACGCGGAGCTTTGGCGCGAGCTCGAGCGCGAGACCGCGCGTCATCGCGTGCGCTGGCACTGGGTGCGCGGGCATAGCGACAATCTGGGCAACCAGCGGGCGGACGCGCTCGCGAACCGCGGCATCACCGGATAAGCTCGCCCGTCTCGCAAACGATCCTGCGCATCGGATAGATCACCTTGCGCTCTTCATTGTTGAGCTGCCCTTCGACGTGCACGTACATCCATCCCTCGCTGCCGCGACGGTAGACGAGGCGCTGCGGGAAAGACGTCGCGGCATTCGTGAACGTGTAGATGCGGTCCGGTCCGTCCGATTCCTCGCCGGTGAGCCGGAACGCGATCTCGGGCTGACGTGCCGGCGTCACGACGAAGAAAACGCCGTCAGTGCGCGGCTCGATGCGCATGTGCGAGAAATCCTGCGTCCGGCCCTGCGTCACCGTGTGGCTCGCGCCGACGAGGAGATCGCCGCGCAGCGGCAGCCAGTGCTCGCGGAACTCGCGCTGGTTCGCCGTTCCGCGGAAGCATCCGGAAAGCCACGCGAGCTTCGCAAGCGGACCTTGGAGCTTTGCATCATCCGGTTTCACGTCGGTCGGGGCAGGCGTCTGTGAAGACGCGGTTGCCGCAAGCGCGCACGTGACCAGCATCGCGCCGATTCGCGTCGTCATGCGAGAAGCTTGCATCATCGTCATTGCTGCCGGGCGAGCGGCAGGTTCAACAGCAGGTTCTGCGGCTTGAGCCGCAGTCGGCTCTCTGCATCGATCGCCATCGCAAGATAGACGGGGCGTCCCGCGACGCCCGCCCGCATGTCGGCCGGATTATCGAACTCCAGGCGGAACAGGCACAACAGGCGCCGCATGCGATCCTCGTCGACTTCGACCCGATTGTACAAATCGTTGAGGATGCTGCTCGCCTGCGCATCGAGACCGACGTGCCACACCCACCTGTCGTCGTCGATGCGCCGCTCCGGGACGATGCGCACGGCGACGGCGAGGAAGTGCGCGATCCACCGCTCCATCAGTCGACACAATGCATCGAGCGCAGGCTGTCCGCGATTCAGGCGCACGGCGAGATCGTGCCTCTCATCGCGCGTCCAGTAATCGTTCGCGTTGTCGCGCGTCAGCACATCGAGATCGATCGAGCGGGTAGGCACCGACTGCTTGCGAAGGAGCTCGCCCAGGCTGCCGAACCCGCCGGTCGTCGCATACAGCTCGACCGTTGCCTCGTCGGCGGCCATCACCGAGCCGTCTTCAGTCACCGCGACCTTCTGCGTGCGAAACAGCATTTCTCCGGCGCGTGCCTCGAGCGGATCGGCTTCTTCACCGAGCACGTGCCGCACCAGGAGCTGAGTCAGCTGATGCACGAACAGCGGCGGAACGTCCACGCCGTCGCCGCGAAACAAGCCGGCATACGCCGCTTCGACCGACGCAGCCGTGACCAGCCGGTCCCGAAAGCGAAGGAAGATGCGGTAGTTCTCCTGCGCATCCTCGTCGTCGATCGCGCCGATCTCGGCTTCCGGAACGCTGCGCCGCGGCTGCGCGGTCAATGCATCGTGAAGCGCCAGTTCCGCTTCGCCGGATTCGGCCACCGGCGCGAGCTCCGGTCGCGCGAGGTAGCTCCCGAGAAACGCGTCGGTGACGGTGAGCCGCCCGTCACTGCCGCGCTTCAGCAATCGGTACCCGGATGACAGCCAAAAATCAGGCATTGCGTATCCGCTGGGCGACACGCAGCGTCAGCGTCGCGTCGCTTACCCATCCGTAGGTTCTTGTGTTATCCGCCGCCCAGCATCGCCTTCTTCAAGTCCGCCTGCACCGGCTTGTCGCCGATCCAGATGCGGGTCAGTGCCTGATTGAATGGTTCGCCGGGGACCGACCCCTTCGCCTGGCCGTTCTGGCCGATGCGCGTCGCGCCGTCGATGAAATCGAGCGTCACGACGGTGCCTTCCTTGACTTCGCCGAATGACTTCATGATCGTCACGAGTTGATCGGTTTGCGGCTTGATCGCCGTGAACTCCGCCTCGGTCGTGTTCTCCTTCAGGCCCTCGATCAAGGCATCGACCAGCTGGTCCGCCGTTATGTTGCGCAACTGGTTGAGCTGTATTCGACGGGGTCCCTTCGCAAGCGCCGCCGCGGGCGTCGTCGCCTTGGCCGGCAGATAGAGACTTCCGACGTAGACCTTGAAAATGGCGCGCGTGCGCACACCGGCGCCGTTGAGCACGAGATCCTGGCCCCCGACGTTGACCCGGTCATCGAGCTTGACGCCGGCCACTTCCGCGGCATGCGCGGCAGCGACGAGCGACACGAACAGCAGTGCGCCGAAGAGCATGTTTCTCATGTTGTCCTCCTTGAAGCGACGCGGCCGGGATGACCCGGCCGCTTGCACTCTACCCGACTCGCGCGCGAGCTAGAACTTCATTGCGACCTGCGCGGACACGATCGTGACGTGTGCGCTGTAGTTGCCGCGCAGCAGCCCGTTGCGCGGGATGCTGCCGGCATCGGTGCTGATCGAGGGGTCGTCCACGATGATGTACGTGAAGCCGGCGTCGAACGTCATCGTCGGCGAGTACTTCCACTGCGCCCCGAACGAGAACCACGTGCGGTCCGCATCGGGAAGCCGCGGCGTGCGATCGACGTCGTTGACCGGCGACTCGTCGTACGCGAGGCCGCCGCGCAGCATCCAGCGATCGTTCAGTCGATAATTCGCGCCCACCGACAGACGCCAGACATCGTCGAAGTTCTGCGGCGTCGTCTGCAGGACCGGCCCTTCGGCGCGGACGAACGTCAATTCCTTCAACGTCGACCAGCCCGTCCACTGCGCGTCCGCCATGATGTCCCAGCGATCGTCGATGCGCCGGAAGAACGAGATGTTGAACATCGGCGGCAGCTCGATGTCCGAGCGGACGTCGCCCGCGAACAGCGCCCGGTTGACGCCGTTCGTGATGGCGGTGACCGCTGGCGCCAGCGCCGGGGGAACCGACGAGATTGCCGGGTAATTGAAGTCGACATCGCCGCGCACGTCGTACTTCAACCGCGACCGGTAGTGCACGCCGAGCCGCGTGTCCGGATTGATCTCCCACAGCGCACCGACGTTGAAGCCGAACGCCGTATCGTCACCCTTCACCGTGCTACGCGCATCGAGGCCACGCGTGGCAGCAAGAATGCCCGGGACTGCGGCTGCGGGAATCTGGCCGGCGGTGGCCGCCGCTTGGGCACCCTGCGCGATCGCCGCCGAATAATTCACATCGCTCGTGAGCTTCGCGTCGATCCACTGGAAGCTGATGCCGAGGCCCACCGAAAACTGGTCGTTGACCCGCCACGACACCGTCGGCTGCACGTTGATCGTTTTCACCTGGGACTTGATCGCGTGATAACGACCGATCCAGCCATCGTCGTATTCAGTCGTGAGGCCGAACGGCACGTTGACGCCGAGTCCGAACGCGAGCTGTCGGCTGTACGGGATGACGACGAAGAGGTTCGGAATGAATGCGAGATCCCCGGCGTTACCGCCATTGTTGCCGAGCGGCTGACCGAGCGCGGCGATCGAGCCGTCGTCGCTGAACTTCGTCGAAGGCGAGATGAGGTGAATCGCCTGCACGGCTTCGCGGTGCTTCAGACGCGCCATGCCGGCCGGGTTCCACCACACGGTGCTCGCATCCTCGGCGATCGCGGCGCCGCCGGCGTAGGCGTTGCCGAGGCCGCTCGCGTTGTTCTCCTGCAATGCGAAGGCGGCGCCTTGCGCAAGCGGTGCCGCGACCGTCGCGGCTGCGGCAACGAGAGCCGACGCAACGTGCGTACGACGGAAGGGAAAGCTCATCGATTCGCTCCTCGTGAAAGCGTTGTTCTTGCTCGCCGACTATACCTGCACATTCCTGAAACTTCGAACGCGGGTCCGTTCCTGCGTCCGTCGAGCCCCCGCCCTGTTGCGTCCACGGCACTCGATCATGCAGCGGACGGCAGCTCGCGTGGACGCCGATCGCTGCCGACCGCAACATAGGTCAGCGTTGCCTCGGTGACCTTCACCGTGATCTCCTCCACCGGATTGCGCGACGCGTAAACCTCGACATCGACCGTGATCGACGTGCGACCGGTGCGCACGACGTTGGCGAAGAACGTCACGACGTCGCCGACCAGCACCGGCTCCTTGAACTGGAACGAGTTGACCGCGACGGTGGCGACGCGGCCGCGCGCACGCCGCGACGCCAGGATGCCGCCGGCCACGTCGACCTGCGCCATGATCCAGCCGCCGAAGATGTCGCCGTGCTGGTTGACGTCCGCCGGCATCGGCACGACGCGCAGCACCGGCGAGCCGGCGGGGAACCGGACCTCTTCGCCGATCGGACTCACGCCGCCTTGCGGGCGGACGCGGCGGCCATCACCTCGTCGCGAAGCTGCCTGCGCAGGATCTTGCCGACGTTGGTCTTCGGCAACTCCTTGCGAAACTCGACGTCGCGCGGCACCTTGTAGCCGGTTAGGTGCTCGCGGCAATGGCGGATCAGCGCTTCGGCGGTGAGCCCCTCATCCTTCTTCACGACAAAGAGCTTCACCGCCTCGCCCGACTTGTCGTCGGGAACGCCGACCGCGGCGCACTCGAGCACGCCGTCATGCATCGCGACGACGTTCTCGATCTCGTTCGGATACACGTTGAACCCGGAGACCAGGATCATGTCTTTCTTGCGGTCGACAATGCGCACGTACCCGCGCTCGTCCATCACGCCGATGTCGCCGGTCGCGAACCAGCCGTCCTTGTCGATCGCCTTCGCGGTTTCTTCCGGACGGTTCCAGTACCCGGCCATCACCTGCGGTCCGCGGATGCAGATCTCGCCGGGCGGACCGATGCCGACCGCCTTGCCGGCATCATCGCGCAGCTCGATCTCGGTCGACGAGATCGGCAGCCCGATCGAGCCGTTGTAATCCTTCAGATCGAGCGGGTTGATCGTCGCGGCTGGTGACGTTTCCGTAAGCCCGTACGCCTCGATCAGCGGCGTCTTCGTCACTTCCTTCCAGCGCTTCGCCACCGCCTCCTGCACGGCCATGCCACCGCCCAGCACGATGCGCAGCGTCGAGAAGTCGAGCTTCGCGAAATCCGGATTGTTGAGCAGCGCATTGAACAGCGTGTTGACGCCGGTAATTGCAGTGAACCGATGCTTGGCAAGCTCCTTGACGAACCCCGGGATGTCGCGCGGATTCGGGATCAGGATGTTCTCGCCGCCGATCGACATGAACACCAGGCAATTCGCCGTCAGCGAGAAGATGTGATAGAGCGGCAACGGCGTAACGATCACCTCGCGCCGATTCGGATCGAGGAACGGGCCGATCCATGCGCGCGCCTGAAGCATGTTCGCGACGACATTCCGGTGCTTCAGGATCGCGCCCTTGGCCACGCCGGTCGTGCCGCCGGTGTATTGCAGGAACGCGATGTCGTCGAGCGCGATCGGCACGCGCTCGAGCGGCCGCTTGCGTCCCTCGGCGAGCGCGTCCGCGAGCCGGATCGATCCCGGCAGCGACCACGCCGGCACCATCTTCTTCACGTTGCGCAGCACGAAGTCGACGATGACGCCTTTCAAGCCCAGCATCTCGCCGATCGACGTGACGATCGATTGCCGGACCTTCGTACGACCGACGACCTGCGCGACGGTATTCGCGAAGTTCTCGACGACGACGATCACTTCGGCGCCCGAGTCATCGAGCTGGTGCTCGAGTTCGCGTGCCGTGTACAGCGGGTTCACGTTGACGACCGTGCATCCGGCGCGCAGCACGCCGAACAGGCACACCGGGTATTGCAGGATGTTCGGCATCATCAGCGCGACGCGCGTGCCCTTGTTGCAGCCGTTGCCCTGCAGCCACGCGCCGAACGCCGCCGACAGCGTGTCGAGCTCGGCAAACGTGATCGTCTTGCCCATGCACGTGAACGCCGGGCGCGCCGAGTGCTTCGCGCACGCTTCCTCGAACACTTCGCGCACCGACGCGTAGGCGCTGACGTCGATGGTCGCGGGAACGCCGCTCGGATACTGCTTGAGCCAGATCTTGTCCACGCTTGCCTCCTCCTTGTTGGCCGAAGCGTTGAGTAGCGCTGCGCCGTTTGTTCTATCGCCGGCTTCGAGCCGGATTCATTGCGCGCGCGGTCGTTTGGATGCTACACCACCAGCGCCGGCTCGCGGATGTCCGCGTCCGCCCGCTTGCCGCGCATCGACGCGTAGTGCAAAGGCCCGCCGGTAAACGGCGCGAAGCCGGTCCCGAAGATCGCGCCGGCATCCACCAGGTCGGCGTCGGCCACGATGCCTTCCGCGACCGCTCGCCTTGCCTCGTCGATGAACGGCTCGATCAGTCGTTCGGCGAGCCACGCCGGAACCGTTCCCGGCGGCTGCTTCACCGCCTTGCCGTTCTGCCATGCATAGAAGCCGCGACCGGACTTCTTGCCGACGTGACCGGCGGCGACCAGTTCCGATAGCTTGCGCGGCGGCGCAGCATCACCGTCGAGCGTCTTGCCGACGGCGACCGCAATGTCCAGGCCGACGGTGTCCGCGAGCTCGATCGGACCCATCGGCATGCCGAACGCGAGCGCGGCCTCGTCGACCGTCTCCGGTGCGATCCCGTCGTCGACGGCGCGAAACGCGGCCATCATGTACGGCGCCAGCACGCGGTTCACGAGGAACCCGGGCGCGCTTTTCACCGGCAGCGGCAGCTTGTCGATCTGGCGCACGAACGCCGCCGCGGCGTTTGCGACGCGCTCCTGCGTGGCCACGCCGCGAACGACTTCGACCAGCATCATGCGCGCGACCGGATTGAAGAAATGGATGCCGACGAGACGGCTCGGCTCGCGCAACGACGTGGCGATGTTCTCGAGCGGAATGCTCGACGTGTTCGTGGCGAGGATCGCATCGGGCTTCGCTTTTGACTCGACGTCGCGAAACAGCGCGCGCTTCGCATCGATGTTCTCGAAGATCGCCTCGATGACCACGTCCGCGCGACGGATACCGTGGCCGGCGACGTCGGGGATCAGCCGATCGACGGCATCGCGCACGCGGCGTGGCTCGCGCAGCCGTTCGGTAAAAAGCTTCGCCGCTCGCGCCATCGCGGGGCCCAGCGCCTTCGCGTTCTGATCCTGCAACGTGACAGTCAAACCGCGCAGCGCGCACCACGCGGCGATGTCGCCACCCATCGTCCCGGCGCCGACGACGTGCACGTGCTTCGCCGTGAACGCGTCCTCCTTGCCGATCGACTTCAGTCGCTCCTGCAGCTTGAACACCCGAATCAGATTGGCCGTCGTCGGACTCGCCACGAGCTGCGTCAGCGAAGCGGGATCGGACGGCGGGGCGAGCAGCGCATTGCCGTCGTAGCGTACCCACAGCGCGAGCAAAGCGTACGGCGCCGGATAGTGTTCGCGCCGTGCGCGCTTAGCGACCGCTTTTGCCGCCTTCGCGGCAATGAATCTTCGCGCGAGCGATCGCAACGTCAACGACTGAACGAAGCCGAGTCTGCGCGGCGGCGGCAGCGCTTTCAGCATGCCGCGCGCTGTGCTCTCCATGATGCGCGGGGGGACTGCCTCGTCGACGATGCCGAGCCGCTTCGCGCGTTTCGCATCGATGGTCTTGCCGGTCAGCATGAGATCGAGTGCGGCCGGCGCCCCGGTCAGCTTCGGCAGCCGCTTCATGCCGCCCCACGCCGGTACGATTCCAAGCAGCACTTCGGGCAGTCCGAGCCGCGTCGCCGGCTCGTCGACGGCGACGCGATAGCGGCACGCGAGCGCAAGCTCGAGGCCGCCGCCAAGACAAAAGCCGCGGATCAACGCCAGCGTCGGATAACGCACATGGGCAAGCCGCTCGAACGCGTCCCAACCGCGCCGCACAAGCGCGATGGCGCCGGCTTCGGTTGCGATCTCGGTGAACTCGTCGATGTCGGCGCCGGCGATGAAACCGTTCGACTTTCCCGAACGAATGACGAGCGCGCGCGGCGCCTCGCGATCCAGTTCGTCGAGCGCCGTGTTGAATTCCGCGATGGCGTCTGCAGACAGCGTGTTCGTGCTCGATCGCTGCTTGTCGAACGTGAGCGTGGCAAGCCCATCGACTTCACGCGCAAGGGTCCAGTGCTGCATCGTCGTGCCCATCGTCTAGACGCGCTCGATCAGCATCGCCCCGCCCAGTCCGCCGCCGATACAGATCGCCGCCATGCCGCGCTTGCCGCCGGTCCGCTCGAGCACATTCAACAGATGCAGCACGATGCGCGTCCCCGATGCGCCGACCGGATGGCCGATCGCGATCGCACCGCCGTCGACGTTGAGCTTCGCCTCATCGAGCGAGCCCATCGCGTGCGACAGCCCCAGCATCTCGCGGCAATACGTGACGTCTTCCCAAGCCCGCATACAACCGAGCACCTGTGCGGCAAAGGCCTCGTTGATCTCCCAGGCGTCGAGATCGTTCAGTCCAAGACCGTGACGCTCCAGCAACGGCGTAGCGGCATGCACCGGCCCGAGACCCATGTGCGCAGGATCGAGCCCCGCCCATTCGGCGTCGACGATGCGTGCGCGGGGGACGAGCTTGTGCTCGTTGATTGCGCGCTCGGTGGCGAGCAGCATCCAGACTCCACCGTCGGTCACTTGCGAGCTGTTGCCGGCGGTCACGTTGCCGTACTTGCGGTCGAAGAACGGTTTCAGCTTCGCGAGATTTTGCGGCGTCGAGTCGTCGCGAACGCCGTCGTCGACCGCGTAGAGAGCACCGTTGCGGTCGTAGACCGGTGTCACCTCGTTGTCGAAATGCCCCGCACGCTGCGCCGCGAGCACGCGTTCGTGACTCCGCGCCGCGAACGCATCCATCTGCTCTCGCGTGATGCCGAAGCGGTAGGCGATGTTCTCCGCCGTCTGACCCATCAGCAATCCGACGAAAGGATCGGTCAGCCCTTTCATCAGGCCGATCACCGGCGCGAGATACGACAAGCGGAACTTCGCGACCGCCGCGGCGCGCTGCGAGAGCGACTTCGCCGCCGCCCAGTTCGCGAGCCATAACACCATCGCGTCGGAGTAGAGGATCGGGGTGCGCGAGAGCGCATCCACGCCGCCGGCGAGGATCATCTCCCCGCGACCGGCGCGCATCGTGTTGATCGCCGAGTCGATCGCTTGCATGCCGGACGCGCAGTTGCGCATCACGGTCCATGCGGGCACTTTCTCGCCGCACCCCATGCGCAGCGATGCGACGCGGCCGATGTTCACTTCGTCAGGCGACGGCGCCGCGCAGCCGAGGATGACTTCGTCGATCGCCGTCGGCGCGAAGCGCTGACGAAGCAGCAAAGCGCGTCCTGCATGCGTTGCGAGGTCCGACGCGGCGAACGGGCCCGGACGGCTGCGCGCCTTGAGGAACGGCGTGCGAATTCCATCGACGATGTAGACAGGCGCTTGCGGGTTCATCTCCAAATCCATTCGATGCAACGTCAGACCGCCGCGCGAGGCGCGCTCGCCGCGGCCGATCCGGCATCGATCGTCGGCCTCGATCGCCCGAGCTCGGTAAGCGCAGCGTCGAAGTCGTCGACGCGGATGACTTGCGCGACGAGCGCCCGATGTTCCGCCAGCACACGCGCCTCGTCAGCCGTGATCACGCCCGCGGCCAGGGCACGCTCGTCACGGGCTTCCGCCGTCTCGGGTAGCGACGACGCCGGCGCAGGCAACGCGCGGAGCTTCGCTTCGATCGGCTCGGCGGCGATCGTCGCCTCGAGCGCCAGCTCGATCGCCCGCACCGGGTCGTCGATGTCGTCGGGAATGAACATGCCTGCGGTCAGGCGATCGCGCGCCGCCGACGGTGCAATCAGAAGTTTCGCCACTTCGCTTCCGAGTGCGTCCGAAGGCCTGTGCGCCTGCAATCCGAGCGGAAACACGATCGCTCGCAGCATCACCGCGGCCCCCCGATTCGGAAAGTTCGCAATGACGCCATCGAAAGCGGATTCGATGCCGAACAGCGCGTCCTGCAGCGCCCAGTGCACGAGCGGAGCATCCGCGGCCTGCCGTCCTTCGTCTTCGAAACGCTTGAGCGTGGCTGACGCAAGGAACAGCAGCGAAAGCACGTCGCCGAGCCGCCCCGAGATCTTCTCCATTCGCTTCAGCCGCCCGCCGAGAACGAACATCGATATGTCCGCAACGAATGCGAGCGCACTCGCGTAGCGCGTCAGCGCACGGTAATAGCGCTTCATCGTGCCATCGATATTCGACGGCGCGCGAATGAAACCCGACGCGGTCAGGCCTGCAAAGGCGCTGCGCACACCGTTCCCGACGACGAACCGCAAATGCGCGAAGAACGTGCGATCGAGCGCCTCGATCGCCGCGTCGTCGTCGGGGATTGCCGTCGCGTGCAGCTCCTTCAGCACGTACGGATGGCAGCGAATCGCCCCCTGGCCGAACACGATCAGGCTGCGCGTCAGGATGTTCGCGCCTTCGACGGTGATCGACACCGGCATCTGCATGTAGCCTGAACCGAGGAAGTTCGATGGCCCGAGACAGATTCCCTTCCCGCCGACGATGTCCATCGCGTCGTTGATCACCGCGCGATTACGCTCGGTCAGATGCAGCTTGGCGATGCCGGACAACACCGCCGGCTTCTCGTCCAGATCGACGGCGCGTGCGGTAAGCCTCCTTGTCGCATCCATGACATAGAGGTTGCCGCCCATGCGCGCCAGCGGCTCCTCGATGCCTTCGAAGCGACCGATCGGAAGCTTGAACTGGCGACGTACGCGCGCGTAGCCGCCGGTCGTGCGCACGGCGAGCTTCGCCATGCCGGTGTTCGACGACGGAAGCGAGATACCGCGGCCGGCCGCAAGGCATTCCATCAACATCCGCCAGCCGCGGCCCAGCATCGGCTGACCTCCGATGACCCAGTCCATCGGAATGAACACGTCGCGCCCCGCGTTCGGCCCGTTGTGGAACGCGCCGTTCAGCGGAAGATGACGCCGGCCGATGACGACGCCCGGATGCGACGTCGGGACAAGCGCACAGGTGATGCCGAGATCCTCGTCGTCGCCGACGAGATGATCCGGATCGTACGCACGGAAGGCGAGACCGAGCAGCGTCGCGATCGGTCCCAGCGTGATGTAACGCTTGTCCCAGGTGACGCGCAGCCCGAGCACGCGTCGTCCTTCGTGCTGGCCGTGGCAGACGATCCCGTAATCGGGGATCGAGGCTGCGTCCGAGCCTGCGTACGGGTTGGTCAACGCGAAGCACGGGATGTCGAGCCCCTTTGCGAGCCTCGGCAGGTAATGCCGCTTCTGCGCTTCGGTTCCGTAGCGAAGCAGAAGCTCGCCGGGACCGAGCGAATTGGGCACGAGCACGCTCACCGCCGCTGCGCTCGAACGCGTCGAAAGCTTGTGGACGACTTCCGAATGCGCGTAGGCCGAGAACTCGAGGCCGCCGTACGCTTTCGGAATGATCATTCCGAGGAAGCCCTTGTCCTTGATGTACTGCCATGCGGCGGGCCGGAGATCGCGATCGACTTCGGTCGACTGCCACTCCGAGACCATCGCCGCCAGCGTCTCGACTTCGTCATCGAGAAAGCGCTGCTCTTCCGGCGACAGTCGTCCGGGTACGACGTCGAGCAGCTTGCGCCACTCGGGCACACCCGACATGAGCTCCCCGTCCCACCAGACAGTGCCGGCCTCGAGCGCCTCGCGCTCGGTCTGCGACATCGGCGGCAGGCGCTTGCGCAATGCGCGAAGCGCGGGCGTTACATAGAAACGGCGACGCAGCGGCGTCACTGCGAACGATGCCGCGACCAGCACGACGAGCGTGCCGAGCGCAAGCATGACGGCGGCGATCAACGACATGCGTCCGACTCGGGCCGCGGAGATTTGAGCCCCGCGAGCAGAAACGGCGCGAGCCGGCGCAGGAGCAACTCGTCGTTCTGACCGTCGTTACGATCGGCGACCGGTGCGATCTCGGCGATGAGCTTGAGCGCATCCGTCCCCGCGAGCGTGTACGAGAGCGCCCCCATCATGAAGTGCAGGCGCCATGACAGCTCACGCGGCGGAAGATGAGGTAGCGCACGGCCGAACGCGCGCTTGAAGCGATCGATCATCACTGCGTACTGCTCGCTCAGGAACGCGCGAATGAACGGCGCCGGATCGGCGTAGGCCCGCCCCAGCAGTCGAAGGAAGTTGCTTCCACCGCGCTCGGGATCGCGCGCGAGCTCGAGCGCCGGCGTGAAAAGCGCGGCGAGGATGTCCTCGCAATCGACGGCATGCGGCGCCGCTTCCCGTTCGAGTCGTGAAAGCAGATCGACACGACGCTGGTTCATCGGATCGAGCCGGCGCGTGAGCACTGCCTGAAACAATGCTTCCTTGCTGCCGAAGTGGTAGTGGGCCGCAGCGAGATTCGCGCCCGCCGCCGTCGTGATGACGCGCAGGCTCGTGGCTTCGTAGCCGTGTTCCATGAACAGCGTTTCGGCGGCGTCCAGAAGCTTGGCCTTAGTCGTCGCGACAACTTCGGAGAGGGGGACGGCGCTCATGAGTGATCGAGAGTCAGAGGTTGGTGCCGTATAGCGCAATCAAGCCGACGATCAGAAACACCGGCCATGCCAGATGACGTCCGCGCGAGGCGACCAGCGTCACAACAGCACTGACCAGGAACACGACGGCGAGGATCGCTGTCACTGCCGTCGATGTCACCGGGCCGCGCGCCAATTGCACGAACAATGCCGCCGCGCCCCACCACGCGACGCTCGTCAAATGCCACGCGAAGCGAAGCGTTCGAACGGTGAACTCGGTGCCCCCCATCAGCTTCGGCAAGTCGCTGCGGCGGAACAGCCGAATGAGCAGAAAGCGTTCACCGAGATACGAGTGCGCCAAGCCGAGCGCTACACAAAGGCCGGCCGCGACGACGTAAAGCGTGCTCGATGACATTGGGGCAAAGAGGTTCGAAGCGCCGCGCGGTCAAACGTTCGTTTGAACCAGAAGGATGGCGAGCGGACGGCATTCTGTCAATCCGGCCTCGCGAATGGGCTAGATTCTTGCTAGTGACCACTTGCACACATGCCGGCGCGGTCGCACGGGGATCGCTCGCGTACGTAGTGCGGCGCCGCGTGGCGCGGTGAACGACGATCGTGCTCACCTGCGCTTTGCTATCGGGTTTCGCGCTCGGCCAACGTTAACCGCTGCGCGAGATTCGCGGCTCATGCTGCTGTTTCGATTGCGCGGCGGCCGCTTTTGGCGCACGATGACGGCGTCATAGCGCCGAGCAGCCCGCCGCGCACTTTTTGGAGGACCTGATGTTGAACTTCAATCGCAACGACCGCCTGCCTGAACCCAAAGATACGAAGCTTCCCCAACGACCCGCACCGCTTGGCGCGGCACCGACTCCCGCGCCGACATCGCCCGCTTCGAACGTGTCGCGGCCTGCCGCTCAACCCGTCGCCGCCTCCCCGGCGCCCGAGCCGGTCCTGTCCAACGCCGCTTCGGCAACCGACGTCACCGGTAGCCGGCTCTCGATCGGCCCGAACATCAATCTGAAGGGCGTCGAGATCAGCAACTGCGACTCGCTGGTCATCGAAGGCAACGTCGACGCGACGATCACCAGCAAGGCAATGGAGATCGCGAAGCCGGGTCGCTTCAACGGGACAGCGAACATCGATGTGGCGGAGATCCACGGTGACTTTGCCGGCGAGCTCACCGCGCGCTCGAAGCTCGTCGTGCATGGCACCGGTCGCGTGACCGGCACGATCCGCTATGGGAAGCTGGTCGTTGCCGAAGGCGGATCGATCACCGGCGAATTGAAGCAACTCGAGACGAGTAGCGAGTCATCGACCAGCGCGCCGTCGGCGACGATGCCGCGGCCGCTGCTCAATCCGCAGCCGCACTGACCTCGGTCATTTCGCGTCCGGCGCGCACGATGCGCCGGACGTAGCTTGCGACGAACGTGCGAACGTCGTCGCCGCCAGCGAATTCGACGGTCACTTCGTTCGCCACTGCGCGGACGACACGCCCTTTGCCATAGCGCGGAACCTCGACCGCATCCCCTGCGGCAAACGGCCTTCTGCGTGAGCGGGGACGCGGCTGCCGTAGCGGCACGACCGGCGTCACCGGCTCGCGTTCGCGCAGCTCCTCACGACGACAGTTGTCGCATGCGCCGCACCGGTCGCCGTCGAGCGTCTCGGTGAAGTACTCGAGCAGCACTCGCCAACGGCAATAGCCGGTCTGCGCGTAGAACACCATGCGCTCGAGCTTCTCGCTGTCCCGCTCGGCCTTGTCAGCATAGCCGCGGGCGAGCTCCGCGTACGACGGCGAATCGGTCGATCCGCACGCGCGCTGACCACCAGACCGGACGTGCGATCGATCATTCCGGCCTTGGCGAGGAGCGACGACGCAACACGGATCTTCACCGCGGCGATCGACGGCAACGCAGCGCGCAGTTGCGCGAATGTCGTCGGCGTTTCGGATGCGAGCTTCGTGATCGCTTCGTCGACCGCGGACAGGTCGCTCTCGTCGGGATAGCGTCCCCCGAGCAAGAACTGCTGGATGCGCTTGTCCCGCACGTCGTAGAGCAGCGTGCACTGCGCGCTTTCGCCGTCGCGCCCACCGCGACCCGACTCCTGGTAATACGATTCCAGGCTCGCGGGCATCTGTGCATGCAGGACGAAACGGATGTCCGGCTTGTCGACGCCCAGTCCGAACGCGTTCGTGGCCACGACGATGCGCGTGTCTCCGGTCATGAACGCGTCCTGATTGTCGTGCCGGGCCTTCGCGGAAAGCTTGCCGTGGCAGAGCGTCGCTTCGATGCCCGCGGCGACGATCGCCTCGTGCAATGCTTCCGCCGTCTTGATCGTCACGGCATAGACGATGCCGCAGCCGGATCACGAAACGCGCGACGCGCGCGTTCACGAGTGCTGCCAGCGTTGCCGCGTCGGTGAGCCGCTCTGGCGTCGTCAAGACGATGCGGACACCGCCGCCCGCGATACGCTCGAGTTCGGCTTCACTTTCGGCATCGGACAGCGTGCTGTTGAGCGAGACGGTATCGACGCCGTCCTCGGCGAGCTTGTCCTGATGATCCTTCATCAACGCAATGAGCGCCGATACGACCACCGTCGTCCCGTCGAGGTGCAGTGCCGGCAATTGGTAACACAGTGATTTGCCGGCCCCCGTCGGCAGGACGGCGAGCGTGTCCCGGCCCGCGAGCACGCGGGCGATCACGTCTTCCTGGCCCGCGAAGACGTTCGATGCCGAATGTGCGCTTGAGCGTGCGCTTCAGCTCATCGGCGGCGGGCAGGCGGTACGCCGGCCTTTGTCCGATCGTTTCGCGTTGTCGCGCCGCGTCGGCGCGTCTTGCATCGTCACTTAGAGCGCATCAGACGCTCGTATCGCGGTGCGCGCGATCGAGCACCGGCACGTCGCGCTCGACATCGGACGCGCCGACGCGTTCGGACAGCTCGCCTTCGCGCTCGATGCGCTCGCCCGACTGGTCTTCTTCGATCTCGGCACCCTCTTCGCGCAACGAATCGAGCGTCGTGTCGAGCGCCGAATCGTCGGCGATGTCCTCACCGCTGATCGCATTTCCCTCGTCGTCGTAAAGCGTCTGATCGACGGGGCCGGCCGTGTCGCGTCCGGCCGCCCCGCGCTCGCCCGTCCCTGCGCGATCGCTGTCGCTGTCGAGATCGGTATCGCCGATATCCGGTCCCGCCCCTTCGACGACGCCCTCGACCTCGCTGCCCGATGCCGGCCCGGGCGTCAGTCCCATGCGCTCTTCGCGCTGGAATCCCGGTCCACCGCGCACGTCGCTTCCGGAATCGGTCGAATCCGACGGCCCTAGATCGGCGGTGCCGTGGCCTTTGTGCGTGGAAGGCGGCGTTTCCCCGGTATGCATGAGTGTGCTGTTGGCCATGATTCCTCCGATCGACGTGCTGCGCCGAACAGCGGATTTTGCCGAAGCTTCGCGCGCCGATCTGCGCGCGTGCGCCGCCGTTGTGCGTCGGCGGCCGCCTACGTTGCGCGATCGCCCGCGGCGTGAGATTCACGCGCTGCGTCGGGTACGATCGGCTCATGCAGGCCGAGCCTTCGTCGATCGAGCGCGCTCGCGAGCGGCGCGGACTTCTGTTCGGATTCGTCGGCGTCATCGCGTTCAGCATCACGCTGCCGGCGACGCGCGTCGCGGTTGCCGAGCTCGACCCTACTTTCGTCGGACTCGGACGCGCCGTCGTGGCGGCATTGTTCGCTGCGATCACCTTATACGTTGCGCAATCGCCCTGGCCGACGCGCTCGCAGTGGCAACGCTTGGCCGTCGTCGCAGCCGGTGTCGTCATCGGCTTCCCCGTGCTGTCGGCGTGGGCGATGCAGCGTGTCCCCGCTTCGCACGGCGCGGTCGTCATCGGCCTGTTGCCGCTCGCCACGGCTGCAGCCGGCGCGTGGCTCGCACACGAACGGCCGTCCAAGCGCTTTTGGATCTGTTCGACGCTCGGCAGCGCTATCGTCGTGGCATTCGCGTTGCGCCAGGGCGGCGGACACTTGCAGCTCGCCGACTTGCTGTTGATCGGCGCCGTGGCCGCGGCGGCGATCGCCTACGCGGAAGGCGCAAGACTTTCGCGCACGATCGGCGGCTGGCAGGTGATCTCGTGGGCGCTCATCCTGGCGCTGCCGTTCATCGTCGTGCCCGCCGCGCTCACGATGCAGCACGCCGCTGCGGCGTCGTGGTCGGCATGGCTCGGCTTCGGTTACGTATCGCTCGTCTCGATGTATCTCGGCTTTTTCGCCTGGTACAAGGGCCTCGCGCTCGGCGGCATCGCAAAGGTCGGCCAGGTGCAGCTTCTGCAACCGTTCTTCACGATCGCGTTCTCGGCGATCGTGATCGGCGAAGCGGTCGACGCGATCACGTTTGCCGCAGCGGCGCTCGTCGTCGCGTCGATCGCCCTGGGGCGGCGAGCGTAGCGTCGTTATACTCGGCAACAATGGCCGTCATCTCGATCAGCCGCACGCATGCGCTGTCGCACAAGAAAGCGAAAGAAGTCGCCGACAAGATGGCGTGCGACTTAAAGCAGCGCTTCGATCTCGACTATGGGTGGAACGGCGACGACGTGGATTTCAAGCGCTCGGGCATCAACGGGCGCATGCACGTCGGCAAGGACGCAATCTCGTTGACCGTCAACCTCGGCCTGCTGCTCACGCCGCTGAAGCCCGCGATCGAGCGCGAGATCCATGCGGCGCTCGACAAGCTCATCGAAGCGCCGACGACCCCTAAATCCCGAGGCGGTTGAGCGGATCGGGAAACGGATCGAGGGCGCCGTCGAAAATCTTTTCAAGCAGCGCCGTCTCGCGCAGCTTGATCGTCGTCAAGAATTCCTGCGCGCCACCCATTGCACGAAAGGCCCGGAACCCCCGCTCGAGAAACTCGTGCGGCGCGCCGTACCCCGCCAATCGCGCGGGAGTTCGCATCATCGACAGCGATGCGTGTATCCACGACCGCCTCACGTAATCGTCGAGCGCCTCGCCGATGATGCCGACGAGCTCGATTTGTCGCCGCCTTGCCGCGTCGTTGCCCATTCGCCGGTAAGCGCGGCAATACTCGGCGACCGAGAACGATCCGACGGCGCGGGGGAGCCGTCCGAGCAACAGGCGATCGAGCTCTTCGGACATCACTGCAAGCTCCATCGCGTGCGCGACGGTGGCGATGACGCGTTCAGGCAGCGCGGCGGACAGGCGCGACGCGACGCGATCGAGCTGCGCATCCCATGCCGTCGATCGGCTGCCATACAGGTCGAAAAGGAAAAAGCCGACCGCCGCACGGTAACGCGGCTGAGCGGCGAAGTCCGCATACGTCTGCGCCAGGCGACGGCCCTGCCAGTCGGCGATGGCGGAGAGCGCGCCGTCGACGATTGGATTGGCCGTGCGCTCCGCCTTGAGCGTGCGCGCACTTTCGATCTGGTGATTGAGCGCCGCCTCGGCGGCGTGGCGGGGCGACGCTGCGGACACTTGGGGCTGGCGATTCGCGGTCAAAGGACCGGCCGAAGTTTATAGGTTGTTTGCTCTAGCTCGAAAACGCTAAGGTTCCGGTTCATGCGTCGCCGAACTTTTCTATCGCTCGGACTTGCCGGCGCCGCGGCGCTCTCGACCGCCGGCTGGTGGGCGCGCGTACGCCGTTCGTCGACGCCGACGCGCGGGCTCGATGCGGATGCGCGGGCGATCGTCTCCGCCATCGTTCCCGCGATGCTCGACGGCGCGCTGCCGTCGGAAGCATCGTCGACGCATTCCGCCATCATCGACACGGTGAGCCACGTCGATCGTGCGATCGCGGGGCTGCCCGAGCATGCACGAAGCGAGCTGTCGCAGCTCTTCGCATTGCTGGCTTTGCCGCCGGCCCGCCGCGCGTTCGCCGGCGTGTCTGCGCCGTGGACGGAAGCGGGCAAGGACGAAGTACGGGCGTTCCTCGACGATTGGCGCGACAGCCGCTGGTCGCTCAAACGCAGCGCGTACGACGCGCTGCATCAACTGGTAATGGCGGCGTGGTACGGCAATCCGCGAGCGTGGACCGGCATCGGTTATCCCGGTCCGCCGTCGATCGGCTGAACATGAACGACACCCACGCTTCGCCTCATTTGCCATTAACTTCGCTGCCCCCAGAGGAGGCGCAGTCAGTCGTTTGGGGCGGCCCGGCGCAACTGACGACCTCATGCTGAAGATGCTCGTCGCGTCGCGCGATCCGGTCCTGGCCGGCGTTCGTAGCGGCTGGAGCGTGATCGATGCTTCCGGGCTTCCGGCCGACCGGGTTCTCGACTGCGACGTTTGCATCGTGGGCAGCGGCGCCGGGGGCGGCGTTGCTGCCGAAATCCTCGCAAACGCGGGGCTTCGCGTCGTCATCGTCGAGGAAGGACCGCTGCGCACGGCGTCCGATTTCCGGATGCTCGAGTCCGAGGCGTACCCCGATCTGTATCAGGAGTCCGCGGCACGCAAAACGCTCGATCGCGCGATCAACATCTTGCAGGGCCGTTGCGTCGGCGGCGGCACGACGGTCAACTGGACCAGCTCGTTTCGCACGCCGACGACGACGCTCGCCCACTGGTCGCGGTTCCACGACGTCACCGGTTTCGGCGAGCGCGACCTCGAACCATGGTTCGCGCGCATCGAGTCGCGACTGTCGATCGCACGCTGGGACGTTGCGCCGAACGAAAACAATGCAGCGCTCGCACGCGGCGCGGCGAAGATCGGCATTGCGTCGGCCGTGTTGAAGCGCAACGTTCGCGGCTGCGCCAACCTCGGCTACTGCGGCGTCGGCTGTCCGATCGACGCGAAGCAGTCGATGCACGTGACGACGATTCCGGCGGCGTTGCAGCAGGGGGCAACGCTCGTCACACGCTGCCGCGCACAACGCTTGTTGCTCGATCGGGATCGCGTCGTTTCGCTCGAAGCCTCGTCGATGACCGATGACGGTGCGTCACTGGGTTCAAACCGCGTGATCGTTCGGGCGCGCACGTTCGTGTGCGCCGGCGGCGCGATCAACTCGCCGGGGCTCCTGCTTCGCAGCGCCATCGCCGATCCGCATGCGCTCATCGGCCGGCGCACGTTCCTCCATCCGACGGTCGTCAGCGCCGCGGTGATGCCCGAACGCATCAACGGCTTCGCCGGCGCGCCGCAGACGGTTTTCTCCGATCACTACCTCGACACGTTGCCGCCCACGGGGCCGATCGGCTTCAAGCTCGAGGCGCCGCCGGTGCATCCGATCCTCGCTGCGATCACGCTGCCCGGTCATGGCCGCGACCATGCCGCGCTGATGCGACGGTTCGCGAATCTGCACGTGCAGATCGCGCTGTTGCGCGATGGATTTCATCCCGAAAGCCCCGGCGGTCAGGTCCGGCTGCGGGACGACGCAACGCCGGTGCTCGACTATGCGATCACGCCGTTCGTGTGGGACGGCGTGCGGCGATCGATGCTCGCCATGGCCGAGCTGCAGTTCGCCGCAGGAGCGACGCAGGTGATGCCGATCCACGGCGCGGGTCAGGCGTTCACGAACTTCACGCAGGCGCGCGCCGCGATCGAGCGCTTTTCGCTGGCGCCGCTTGCGACACCGCTGTTCTCGGCGCACGTAATGGGCGGCTGTGCGATCGGATCCGACGAGCGCCGATCCGTCGTCGACCTGACCGGCCGCGTCCACCGCGTCGCGAATCTCCATGTCATCGACGGCTCGCTCTTCCCCACGTCGATCGGCGTCAATCCGCAGCTGTCGATCTACGCCATCGCGGCGAAGCTCGCGACCGGCATCGCCTCGGCGCTGCGCCCACTTTAGTGTGAATGCTCTAGCCTGATCGACGATCATCGATTCCTTGCGCTTTCGTGCGCATCCATTCCAACCAGGAGATTCGCATGCTCGATTCGATTCAGTCCCGCGCCGCCGTCGCCGGCGACGCGTTTCTCAACACGTCCCGTCAAATGTGGCTCGCGGGTCTCGGCGCCGCGGTCGTGACGCGCGAATGGGCCGGCAAGGAAGCGGTCAACCGCTTTCGCGCGCTGGTCCGCGAAGGAACCGCCGTCGAGTCTCGCACTTTCCGTTTTGTCGGTGACCGCCTCGACACGTCGTTCACGCGCGCGAATCGCATGTGGCAGCAGGCGCGACGGACCGTATCGTCCACTGCCAAACAGGTTGCAGGAACCGCGGCGACGCTTGTTCGCAGTACGATGCCATCGAAGCCTGCTTCGGTCGTTCCGCGCAAGACCCGTGCGCCCAAGCGAGTGGTCAAGCGCACGCGCAAGGCGGCGTCTCCGCGCAAACCGGTCAAGCGCGTCGCCAAGCGCCCGGTGAAACGCGGCTGAACTTCGCGATCGCGCGGGGTCGTTCGATGAAGCGGCGCGCCCGTCGCAGCCGCATCGGCCTCGCGCTTGCCGGCGGCGGGCCGCTCGGCGGCATCTACGAGGTTGGTGCGCTGATTGCCATCGCCGATTCGCTGGCCGGGCTCGATGTCAACGAGCTCGACGTCTACGTCGGTGTCTCGTCCGGGGCGCTCGTCACCGGCGCGCTCGCGAACCGCATCTCGCCTGCGCAGATCCATCGGTTGTTCATCGATGACGGCGCCGACGCACTGGCGTTGCAATCGATCTTCCTGCGACCGGCAGTGGGCGAGATCTCGCGGCGCCTGCTGCAGTTGCCCGCGCTGACGCTCTCCGCGGTTTGGAAAGCGATCAAGGACCCGCTGCACGCCGGCGTCGGTGAATCGCTCGCGACGATTGCGAAGGCGATGCCTGTCGGCATGTTCGACAATCGCAAGCTCGACCGTTTGCTGCGCACGCTGTTCGAAGCGCCGGGGCGAAGCAACGACTTCCGCACGCTCGGCCGCAAGCTGTTCCTCGTCGCGACGCATCTCGATTCCGCGGCGCCGGTCGTGTTCGGAGGTCGGGGGTCGGATCACGTGCCGGTGTCGCGAGCGATCGTCGCCTCGAGCGCGTTGCCCGGGCTGTTCCCACCGGTCGAAATCGACGGTGAGCACTACGTCGACGGGGCTCTCAACAAGACACTGCATGCGTCGGTCGCATTGCGCGAAGGCGTCGATCTCCTCCTCTGCATCAATCCGCTCGTGCCTTACGACGCTCGCGTAACGGCACACGGCCGCGGCCGGCGCGCCGCGATCGACAAGCTGCATCGCGGCGGTCTGCCGCTCGTGCTTTCGCAGACGTTTCGCGCGATCATGCACTCGCGCATGCGCGGCAGCATGGAGCGTTACCGCGCGCAGTTTCCCCGCGCAGACGTCGTGTTGTTCGAGCCGGAACGCGAGGACGCCCGCATGTTCTTCGCCAACGTGTTCGGCTATCGGCACCGCAAGCGCATCTGCGCGTTCGCTTACACGCGCACCCGTCGCAACCTTCTGGCACGGGCCAACGAGCTGGGGCCGTTGCTCGAGCGTCACGGCATCTCGCTGCAGTTGGATCGATTGATCAATGCGCATCGTCGCGTCACCGACGCGACGCGTGACCCACGGCCGCTCGCCGTCGGCCCCGTAAGCAGGCGGTCGGTGCGTTTCGTCGCCCGCAACCTGCAGCGCATGCTGGACGAACTCGAGCGCCACCTGAGAGACCAAAGTCGGTCCACGCTGTCCTCGCGCAGCGCCACGTAGTAGCCTTCGCGCCAGATCACGGGCAGCCCCAGCCGATGCCGGAACGCAAGCGCCCGCGCCGAACGCGCGAGCGGATCCTCGAGGCAAGCCTCGCGCTGTTCAACGCTCACGGTGAGCCGAACGTCACGACGGCGCACGTCGCGGACGAGATGAACATCAGTCCCGGCAACCTCTACTACCATTTCCGCAACAAGGGCGAGATCGTCGAGGAGCTCTACGATCGACTGGAGTCGCAGCTCGCGCCGCTGTTCGTGGTGCCCGGGACACGCGATGCGAATGTCGAGGATCTCTGGCTGCTGCTCCACCTCTTCTTCGAACAGGCCTGGAGCTACCGCTTCTTCTATCGCGACCTCGTCGACATCGCGTCGCGTCATGCGCGCATCGGCGGCCGTTTCGCGGCGTTGACGCGAAATGCGGAGAGCGCGGTGATCACGACGTGTGGCGGGATGATCAGCGCCGGTGCGATGCATGCGAGCGACAACGAGGTTGCGGCGCTGGCGCGCAATGTCGTCATCGTCGCGACCTACTGGATGTCGTTCGAGCGAACGTCGCTTGCGCCGCGCGCGCCGCCCGACGGCATGCGGTTGAACCTCGCGGCGTATCAGGTGCTGTCGCTCGTCGCGCCGTACACGATCGGCGAAACCCGCGACCTGATTGCAGACCTCGGCGAACGCTATCTTTGAACGGAGAACCAGCATGGCGCTCAAGTGGACGCAGTTCCCGCACGGTGGCCAAGCGTATGCGCGCGATGTTGGGGACCTGAAAAAGCAATGGCCTCGACTGCATCGCGGCGACTGCGAGCCGGTGCCGAAGGACGCGACGGCGATGGAAGCATGGCAGGCGTTCCACGCCGGGGACTTTGCGCGCGCGGTCGAACGCGGGCGGGCGGCGAAAGCCTCGGGTGTCAACGCTGCGGTGAAGGCGCAGGTCGTCTACGCGCAGTATCTCGAGCGCGACGACAAGGCAAGGATCGCGCTGCTCGGGGAAGCGGCGGCATGGGCCGACGAGCAGCGCGCGAACAAGGCCAAGGATGCGAACGCCCACTATCTGTATGCGTTCGCGATGGGCCGCTACAGCCAGGGCATCTCGGTGGCAAAGGCACTGGCCCAGGGTCTCGGCGGCAAGATCAAGGATGCACTCACCACGGCGCTCAAGCTCGAACCGAAGCACGCGGACGCGTACATCGCGTACGGTGCTTACCAGGCCGAGGTCATCGACAAGGTTGGCGGCATCATCGCCGGCGTGACCTACGGCGCGAAGAAGGATTCAGCGCTCGAGCAGTTCGAGAAGGCGATGAAGCTCAATCCCGACTCGGCGGTCGCGCGCATCGAGTACGCGAACGGTCTCATCATGCTGTTCGGCAAGAGCAGGCTCGACGAAGCGACGCGGCTCTATGAAGAAGCCGCTGCCATCGAGCCTGCCGACGCGATGGAGCGACTCGACGTCGAGCGGGCAAAGGCGGAGCTCGAGTAGGGCCGGAGCTCCCGCAACGTGCCGCCGCAACGCAGCGTGACTCCGCGATCTTCCATTCGGTATTCGTGCAGAAGAAGTCCGTTGGCGCAACGTCGGTGCAAGACGCGCCTACGTTCCAAGCAGCGCCTCCGCCGTTGCGGGCTGCAACTGGCCTTCTCTCGGCCACGGAGCCATCAGCGTCGTCAGCACGAGGTTCTCGAACTCCGTCGCGAATCTCGCGATGATCCGTTGCGGATCGGGACACAGTCGCTCGTCGGTGACCAGACCGAACTGGACCTCGCCGTTGTACGAAAGGATCGAGACGCCGATGCCGAGATTACCCGACTGCGGCACCCAGAACAGCAGGCGATCGATCTTCGAACCCGCGAGATAGAGCGGCTGCTGCGGCCCGGGGACGTTCGTCATGACCGCAGTGGCCTTTCTCGCGAGCTGCGTCAGCAGCGTCTCCTGGAACACGCGCGGGCCGGCGCCCATCGCGGCGAGCAGCCCCATCGCGATCAGCGGCTGCGGGCTCCCTTTCAGCGCATCCATGTTGCGCCTCAACGCATAAAGCCGCTCGATCGGATTCTCGATGCCGACCGGAAGATCGAGAAAGACGAGGCCGAAACGGTTGCCGAGCTTCCAGGCATCGTCGGCCGTACGGAGGTTGACCGGCACGAGCGCGCGGATCATGAGCCCGTCGACCGCTTCGCCTTTGTCGCGCAAGTAACTCCGCAGCGCGCCAGCGACGCAGGCGAGCAGCACGTCGTTCACCGATGCGGCGAGCGCCTTGCCGATCGTCTTGACGTCGTCGAGCGGAAGCGGGTCGGCCCACGCGACGCGCTTGACGGTCCCCGGCTTTCCCTTGAAGCGCGTCGGCGAATCCTCGCGCATCAGTGCGAGCTTCGCGATCTCGGCCGTGAACGCCTTGGCGTGGTTGACGACGCGGATCGCTTCGTCCGGATTGCGCCAGATCTTCGCGCCGTGCGTGATGAGCGTCGCTCCAAGATCGCGGGCCGACCTGACGGTCTGCGTGACCGGCCGCGCCAGCGCTTCGAACACATCTTCGCCGTCCGTTGTGCTGCCGGTGCGTTGCGGCCTCGTCATCGGCATCGCGGCCGGACCCTCCGGCGCCGAGTCGGTCATCGAAAGCATCACGCGAACGAGAGCGATGCCATCGGCAAAGCTGTGGTGCATCCGCGCGATGATCGCGCTGCCGCCGCGATAACGCTGCACGCAATGGAATTGCCACATCGGATGCGCGCGATCGAGCGGTGTCGCAATCAGCTTCGCGACCAGCGATTGCAGTTCGCGAGGACCGGCGTCGCGCGAGAGCTTCGTGGTGACGAGGTGGCGATCCAGATCGAAGCGCCGGTCCGACTGCCACACGCAGAATCCCGGACGCTCGACCGCACGCTGGCGAAAGCGAGGGAACGCGAGAAAGCGCTCTTCGACGACACGCCGCAGCCGCTTGATATCGAGCGGCCCATCGAGCATCAGGACGCCGCAGATCGCCATCAGGTTGTGCGGCCGGTCCATGCGCAGCCAGGCCGTGTCCACGCTCGACATCTTGTCGAGCGGCGCAGCGTTCACCATCGGCAGTCGATTCCGCGTTGCGCGCGATTTGTCGTTCGGGCTAAAGTAGCACGAAACCACTACGTCGCTTCAACGAAGGGAGCCGCCAATGGCCGGCGCGAAAGACAACGATCTGAAGGCGCGTTTCGACGCGGCCGCGACGGCGGCGAAGGCAACGAAGAAGAAGCCGGACAACGCGACGTTGCTTAAGCTCTACGCGTACTTCAAGCAAGCGACCGACGGCGACGCGAAGGGTGATCGCCCCGGAGGATTCGATTTCGTCGCCGGTGCAAAGTACGACGCGTGGTCGAAGCTCAAGGGCATGAGCGCCGACGACGCGATGCAGAACTACATCAAGCAGGTCGAGCGGCTGAACCGCGAGTAATACGGGCTAGCGATCAAGTCGTCCGACGGCGTGTCGACTTTCGCCGGATCGACGCGCGGGCGTCGGTCTGACCGCTGCCGGATGTGCCTTCGTTCGACGGCGACGCGCGCTTCTTCGCTGCCTTCTTTCGCGATGTCGCCCGGCGCTCTGCGCGAATCGTGCCGCCGCTCGACTTGATCAGCTCGTTGACCGCCTCGGACAGCGCTTCGACGCGCTCGGACAAGCGGTCGACATCGGCCTTCGAGTGAACGCCAAGCGTCTGCAGCGCTCGCGCGACGCGGTCCTCGAACACCTTTTCGAGCTTGTCCCAGGTTCCGCCGGCCATCGCCTGCATCTCCTTCGCTTTTCGCGCGGCGGCATCCATCGCGGACGCCGTCGTGTCCGAAGCCGCGCGCTTCGTGCGTGATTCGAGCGACTGGCCCTGCTCGACCAGCGTCTCGAACACTCGCATGCCTTCCTGCTGGGCGCGCGAGAACGCGCCGAGGCCCGCGAGCCAGATCTGCCGCGAAGAATCGCGGACCGTGCGTGCGAATTCCTTCATCTCGTCCGCGCCGCCGTCATCGGCCTTCGCGTCCGCTTTCGCTTTCTTGAGCATCGAGATCTCCCGGACCTGATTCGCGATACCAGCATCGCGCGCAATGAACCCCATTGTAGGATGCGGCGAGTTAGAGCGTCGACTCTAATCCGGGAGGACATCGATGGCCTACTTCGTCACCGGCGCGACCGGCTTCATTGGCCGCCATCTCGTCGAGAAGCTGCTTCTTCGCAGCAAGCCGATCTATGCGCTCGTGCGGCCCGCCTCGCAGAGCAAGTTCGACGCAATGCGTGAAGAGCTTGGCGCGAACGACAGGAAGCTCATCGCGATCCACGGCGACGTCGAGCAACCCGGCCTGGGATTGAGCGAGTCGGACGTGCGCAAGCTCGTCGGCAAGATCGACGATGTGTTCCATCTCGCGGCGGTCTACGACCTTTCCGCGTCGGCCGAAACGCAGCAAAGGGGCAACGTCGAAGGGACGCGGCATGTCGTTGACTTCGCCGAGCGCATCGGGGCCGGCGTGCTGCACCACGTCAGCTCGATCGCCGCCGCGGGACTCTACGAAGGCATGTTCCGCGAGGACATGTTCGAGGAAGCGGAAGAGCTCGACCATCCGTACTTCCGCACCAAGCACGACGCGGAAGGCGTCGTGCGCCGCGAATGCAAGCGGCCGTTTCGCATCTACCGTCCCGGGTTCGTCGTCGGTCACAGCGGGACCGGTTACATCGACAAGATCGACGGACCTTACTACTTCTTCAAGGCGATCCAGAAGATGCGGCAGATGCTGCCGCCGTGGATGCCGACGATCGGCATCGAGGGCGGCCGCATCAACATCGTTCCCGTCGACTTCGTCGCCGCCGCGCTCGATCACATCGCGCACCAGAAGGGACTCGACGGCAAGACGTTCCATCTGACCGATCCCGAGCCGTACCGCATCGGCGAAGTGCTGAACATCTTCGCGCGCGCCGCGCACGCGCCGCAGATGACGATGCGCGTCAACGCTCGCATGTTCGGATTCATCCCTGCGCCGATCGTCTATGGACTCGCTTCGCTTGCGCCGGTCAAGCGGGCGATGCGCGTCGTGCTCGCCGACCTGGGCATTCCGCGGGACGTGTTCCAGTTCATCAACTGGCCGACGCGCTACGACAATCGCGAGGCGGCGAAGGCGCTCAAAGGATCGGGCATCGAGGTGCCGCCGCTCGAGAGCTATGCGGCAAAGATCTGGGACTACTGGGAGCGCAATCTCGACCCGGATCTGTTCATCGATCGGAGTCTGTCGGGCAAGGTTCGCGACCGCGTCGTTGTCGTCACTGGCGGCTCGTCGGGCATTGGCCTGGCAACCGCGATGAAGCTCGCGCAAGCTGGCGCGAAGCTCGTCATCGTCGCGCGCGATCCGGAGAAGCTCGAGGCGACGCGCAAGACGATCGTCGATGGCGGCGGAACCTGCGTCACCTACTCCTGCGATCTCTCCGACATGACCGCATTGGACGCCACGGCGCAACGAATCCTCGCGGACCATGGCGCCGTCGACTACCTGATCAACAACGCAGGCCGGTCGATTCGTCGTTCGGTCCTGAACTCCCTCGACCGCTTCCACGACTTCGAGCGGACGATGCAGCTCAACTACTTCGGCGCGGTGAAGCTGATCCTCGCGTTCCTGCCCGGCATGGTCCAGCGCAAGCGCGGGCACATCATCAACATCAGCTCGATCGGCGTGCTGTCGCGCGCGCCGCGATTCTCGGCGTATGTCGCGTCGAAGTCGGCGCTCGACGCGTTCACCGAGTGCGCCGCAAGCGAGTTCCTCGATCGCGGCGTGCACACGACGAACATCAACATGCCGCTGGTGCGCACGCCGATGATCGCGCCGACGAAGATCTACGAGAACGTGCCGACGCTTTCACCGGAGGAAGCGGCCGGACTCGTCGTCGAGGCGATCGTTTACCGTCCGGTTCGGATCGCAACGCGGCTGGGAATCTTCGCCGCGGTGTGCCATGCGATCGCGCCGAAGGTGACGCAGGTGCTCTTGAACACGGCGTTCAACATGTTTCCCGACTCGAGCCCCGCGCAGGGCAAGAAGGCCGGCGAGCCGCAGCCATTGACCGCGGAGCAGGTTGCGTTCGCTCAGCTGACGCAGGGCATTCACTGGTAAGGCTGTGAACGCGCCGGCTCGTCGGATGCCTTGCGGATCTCCTCGAGGACGCGCTCGAACACGGCTTCGTCCCGAAGCAACGCCGTATGCCCCACACCAGCGACTTCGACGTTCTCGCCGAACTCCACGCGCGACGAAGTCTGCGGCGTGACCATCGAGTCGTGCCACGACCATAACGAAACGATCGGCGGCAGATCCGAGCCTGCAGGCGCGCCAAGTTGCGCGAGCCACGGATTGCGCGGTCTTAATTGTGCGACTGACTGTCCGACCGCAAGCCACGCATGGAAGCTGCCCTGGTGCGGTGTCGCAATCGTGACCAGTCGCGACACTTTGCTGCCGCCGAAGCGCTTCAGATAGGCGCGCATCACCAGGCCGCCCATGCTATGCGCGATGGCGATCACTCTGGTGGCGCCCGTTGCGCGAAGGACATCGTCGATGCGCGATGCGACCTGCTCGGCAAAGAGGTCGATCGACGCGAGCGGCGGGCCATACGACAACGCGTAGACCGGACCGACGCCGCGACGATTCAACCACCGTCGGAATGGCGACCACACGCCGGCATTGCACAGGATGCCGTGGACGAGAAGGATCGGTGCGCTCGAAGGTTCGGGCGCAGGGTCCGCCATCAGCCTGGCGTACGCGATCATGCGCGGCGAATTGCCGGCGATCGTCGAGAACTCGCGCCAGAACAGCCACAGGCGGCGCTTGAGATCCAGCCGCGTCGATGCGGGGCGGTCGGCGCGGAACATCCACGCCACGATGAACCAGACGACGACGAAGCTCAGCGGAATCACGAGATAGACGAACGGTAACGCGAGCACGAACGGCCACGGGCTCGCGCCGGCTGCAACACGCGAGATCGCCCACGTTGCGTACGCCGCGAAAACGGCGCCGTAGGCGAGTGTCAGCGAAAGAGCAGTCCACATGCCGCGATCTCGTCGCGCGCGGCGCGCGTGGACGTTCGTCAGGCGGTCGCGAGCGACTTGCGGAACCGGTTGAGCTGTTGGACGGTGTCGAATGTCTGGTCGAACAGGCTCCCGAGGTTGTGCAGGATCATCGCGATCACCCGCCTTTCCCAACCCGCGTCGAACGCGATCTGCTCGTCGAGCCAGCGCTCGAGCCACGTTGGATCGGGGAGCCGGCTTTGCACGGTGTCGTTGGGAAACAGCGTCTGATTGACATGCAGGTTCGTCGGGTGCAGCGGCTTTCCCGCACGCCGCGAACTGGCCATCAGGACACCGATCTTCGCGAACGCCCTTTTCGCCTCGAGGCCGGAGCGCTCGATCGCGCGCTTCATGAAGCGCAGATAGGCGCCGCCGTGGCGCGCCTCGTCGCGCGCGATCAATTCGTAGATGCGCTTGATGACAGGCTCGGTATGCCACTCGGAAGCGCGGCGATACCAGTGGTTGAGCCGGATCTCGCCGCAGAAGTGCAGCATCAGCGTCTCGAGCGCGGGCGCCGGATCGAACGCGAAGCGGACCGCGTGCAGCTCCTCCTCGGTCGGAACCAGCTCGGGGCGGAAGCGGCGCAGATACTCGATCAACACCAACGCATGCTTCTGCTCTTCGTAGAACCAGATCGACATGAACGCGCAGAAGTCACTGTCGCCGTGGTTGTCACGTAGGAACATCTCGGTGGCCGGCAGCGCCGCCCACTCGGTGATCGCGTTCATCTTGATCGTGCGCGCCTGGTCGTCGGACAGGCGCGACGCCTCGTACGCGTGCCAGGGGACGTCGTTATCGAACGTCCAGCGAACGGCTTCGAACTGGCGAAAAAGCTCTGGATAAAGCATGGCTCCCCATTTTACGTCGCCGCGATGGCGAAAACGTGCTGGCCCTTTTCTGGTTGAGCTTCAGTAGGTCGATGCCTGCGGTATCCAATGCGCGCGCCAGCTGCGCAGCGCGTTCACCGCGCTCTTGAGATCTGGGACCAACACGACGCCGGGCATCGTCTTGCGGATCCGGCGAGTCATCTCCCCGCCCGCCCAGATCGTGAGCTGCGGCGGAATCTGGCGGCGAAGCGTCGAAAGTCCATCCGTCGCCTGACGCAGCGTGAAGGCGCCGGAGAACGATAGCGCGAGGATGTGCACCTTGTGCGCGATGACGGCGCGGCGAATGTCCTCGAGCGGCACTTGCGTACCTAGTGAAATGCACTGCACATTCTCGGGGACGAGCATCGCCTCGACCATCAAGAGGCCAAGTCCGTGCTGCTCGCCGGGAAACGTCGTCAACAGCATCCGTGGAGTGCCGGGTTGCCGTGGAAATGCGTTGATGGCGGCACGCAACACGATCTGCACTTGCTCGGTGTAAAGATGCTCTTCGAACACCTGCAGGTCCCCGCGCATCCACGAGTCGCCGACTTCGCGGTTGAGCGGCGTCAGCGTCTCGAGGACGAACGTGTGCAGGCCCTGCCTGCCGAGCAGCGACGCCATCGTCGATTGCAACCCGCTCGCATCGTGCGATTTCAACAGGGACAGCATGTCGCGCCGAACATCCGGTGCAAGCCGCCCGTCGCCCGCTGCGATGCGTACCTCGGCCATCGTGTTGAGTTCGTCGAGCGTCAGGCTCATGAGTTTTCCCGGGCGCGAGCCGACGTCCATCAACCGTTTGATCGTGCGCAGCCTTGCGACCTCGTGCGCGCTGTAGGCGCGTTCGCCGTTCTCGTCGCGCGCCGGCTTCGGGAACCCGTAGCGGCGTTCCCACATGCGAAGGACGTCCTTTGAAAGGCCGGTGTCGCGCTCGACAGCGCTGATGTTGAGCACGAGGCCCGGCGCGTCGGACGAAGACTGCATGCGATACGGGATCGACAAGACGGCCGCCTATCCTAGAACCCCGATGCGCCAATGTCTAGGACAAACGTTACACGATTTGCGGATAATCTGCGTGCGCCGCTCTCTGAACCCGATTCAGCGCTTCGCTGCAGATTGCCAAGACCGGGACGCCGTACTTCTGCAATCCAAGCGCGCTGATTAGCCACCGCGTTTAGCGCGCGCGCGACTTTGCGATAATTCGCCGCTCGGCGAGCTAGCTCAGCTGGTTAGAGCAGAGGAATCATAATCCTTTGGTCCGGGGTTCGAGTCCCTGGCTCGCCACCCAATCAATGATGTCTGTTCCGGGGACATCGGTAACAGTTTATTCCGGACACATAGGTAACACTTTGCCTCGATCGGGTCGTCGACGTTGGGGAGGAACTCCGCTCATGCTCGACTTCCCGACACGGTTGCCAGCCGTCGTGCCGCCAGGCCATCTCGTAGCCCCGACAGGATCACAGCGGCCGCATAGACACTGAGCACGATCGACGCAAGGCCGTGCCCGGTCGGCTGCAGCACGCTAGGCCGACCGAACCATTCGCTCGCGGCGTAGTAAGCGATCAAGCCGACGTAAGCGCCGGTCGTCAACCCGAGCATCATGTGGACGACGCGTTCGACATGCGACAGCTCTCGTGTTCGATCCTCCACGACAGCGTCGACCAACGTCACCAGGTACTCGACAGCAAAAAGCAAGAGCAAGAGCGCTGCGAACGCGCCGTGCCATTCGAACCATGCCAAGCCGATGAAGATCCACGCATAGAGGAACGAGCGCAGCGAATGGAGCGTCAGCTCGCGGCGCGCCCACGGCTGCTGCGGTAGCTTCGCCCGCCATTCATGCGCGTAGAACGTGTCGACGGCGCCGAGCGCGCCGTGCACGATCAGAACAAGAAGCGCGGCGTCAAGCGTTGACATCCGCATGCGCGCGATCGGTCGCCATCAGGCCGGCTTCGCCACCATCAGATAGAACACGACGACGAGCGAAACGAACGCAGGGATGCCGAGCAGCACCCACACGCGCTCATACCGCCAATAGCGGTCCGGCAGCGTCTGCGCACCCGCCGCAACCGCGTCGCGAGCGATATCGCGCATTCGCATCTGAATCCACACGACGGGCAGCCAGCACGCCCCGGCGACGAAATACAGGACGAAAGACAACCAGATCCACCGGGCCGACAACGGGATACCGACAAGATGCATCATCATCAAGCCGGAAAGCGGTTGAAAAACCACGGTCGTTGCGGTGAACAGCCAGTCCGCCATGACGACACGGCGCGTGACAACGGCAATAGCGCGCACATCGCGGCTGCGATTGGTGAAGAACATGAAGAACGCCGTGCCGAGCCCTGTGCCGAACAGCAACGTCGACGAGAGAATGTGCAGCCACTTCCAGATCAGATATTCCATCGGCGCTCCTCGAGCACGGCGAGCAACACCAGCAGGGCGAGAATGGGAAGGTTCTTCAGCACGGGACCGTACGGATGCGCCCAGAATTCGGGC
>DATLNR010000058.1:0-18209 GCA_035536655.1 Casimicrobiaceae bacterium | reverse complement strand
ACCGAAATGCGCGGGCTCATGCAACTGCACGTGTCGTTCTTTGCGCGTCCCGACCAGGGACCGTGGACGCTGCACGCGAGCACGCTGCAGGGCGCACGACGTGACGCGCTGCTCGCCGATGCCGCGAGCCCGGAATGGACGATGCCGATGGCGATGGCAACGTCATCCTCGGTGGAGCCGATTTTGCGCGCTCGCTGTCGTTGCGAAGCACGAACGGTGATCGCGTCATCGCTTCTCACGCAACCTCTCGCCTCGGCACTCGCGCCGTTCCATGAGGTGCAAAGGCAGCTCGCGGTCACTGCGCTGGTGGCTATCGCGCTGTCGATCCTCGCGGGCGTGCTGATCTCCCGTAGCGCGCCGGTCCGGTTCGCAGACTCGTGCAGAGAGCGCGTCGCATCGTCGACGGCGACTATAACGCGCCCGACGAGCCGTCCGGAACGCGCGGGATCGACGAGCTCGGCAACGCCTCGAGCGGCTACGTGCGCTGGGATGCGACTTCGCGCAGGGCTTTGCGATCAGCCGACCGCTGACCGTGGAGCAGGTCGCGGCGTGGGCGGGCAAGCCGCCGACGCCGCGGAAACCGAAAGACAACGTATCGCTACTGCGCGTAATGTAGGGAGGGCTAACCTCCCTCGCGTTTCAGGCCGCCGCCTCTTCCGCCGGCTCGGCCGGCATCGGCCGATCGACGAGCTCGACGAGCGCCATCGGCGCCGTATCGCCTTGCCGAAAGCCGAACTTCAGAATGCGCAGATATCCGCCCGGGCGCGCCTGATAACGCGGACCGAGCTCGTCGAACAATTTGCCGACGATGGCACGATCGCGAAGCCGATCGAACGCGAGACGGCGATTGGCGAGCGTCGGCGTCTTGCCGAGCGTGATCAACGGTTCGGCGACGCGGCGCAGCTCCTTCGCCTTCGGCAACGTGGTGCGAATCGCCTCGTGCGTGAACAACGAGACGGTCATGTTGCGCAGCATCGCCAACCGATGGCTGCTCGTGCGGTTGAGCTTGCGAAGTCCGTGACGATGGCGCATGGTCGTATTTCCTCTGCTTACGGCCGATCGAGTCCCGCCGGCGGCCAGTTCTCGAGCTTCATGCCGAGCGACAACCCGCGCGACGCGAGCACTTCCTTGATCTCGTTCAGCGACTTCCGGCCGAGGTTCGGCGTCTTCAGAAGCTCGGTTTCCGTGCGTTGGATCAGATCGCCGATGTAATAGATGTTCTCGGCCTTGAGGCAGTTTGCCGAGCGCACGGTCAGCTCCAGATCGTCGACCGGACGCAGGAGGATCGGATCGACCTGCGGCGCGGCGCGCTCGGCAGCCGGCGACTCCGTACCCTTCAGATCAGCGAACACCGAAAGCTGCTCGACCAGCACCGACGCTGCGTAGCGCACGGCCTGCTCCGGCTCGACGACGCCGTTGGTCTCGATGTCGAGCACGAGCTTGTCGAGGTCGGTCCGCTGCTCGACGCGCGCGCTTTCGACCGCGTAGCTGACGCGCCGCACCGGTGAGAACGAAGCGTCGAGCAGGATCGAGCCGATCGTACGGCCCCCGTCCGGCTTGATGCGCGCCGTCGCCGGCTGATAGCCGCGTCCCTTCTCGACGCGGATCTCCATCTCGATCTTGCCGCCCGCCGTCAAGTGCGCGATCACGTGCTCGGGATTGATGATCTCGACGTCGTGGTTCGGCTCGATGTCCGCGGCGGTCACTGGACCTTCGCCGCTCTTCGCAAGGCGCAACGTGACGTGATCGCGATTGTGCAGCTTCAGCACGACGCTCTTCAGATTGAGCAGCACGTCGACGACGTCTTCCTGCACGCCGTCGAGCGCGGAATACTCGTGCAGCACGCCGGTGATCTTGACCTCGGTCGGCGCGTAGCCGGGCATCGACGACAGCAGCACGCGGCGCAGCGCGTTGCCGAGCGTATGCCCGTATCCGCGCTCGAACGGCTCCATCACCACCTTCGCGTGGAACGGCGACATGCTCTGGACGTCAATGATGCGCGGCTTCAGAAGTGCATTTGTCTGCATAGGAACCCTTAAGAGACGACGGTCGCGGCCGCTAGGTGGCCTGCGACCGTCGTTATCCATGGTGTTATTTACTGTACAACTCGACGACCAAACTTTCGTTGATGTCGTGCCCGAACTCCGAGCGTTCCGGCGCGCCTTTGAACGTCCCGGTCAGCTTCTTCGCATCGACGTCGACCCACGACGGGAAGCCGACCTTCTCGGCGAGCTGCAGCGCGTCGGTGATGCGCAACTGGCTCTTCGCACGGTCGGCGACCGAGACGACGTCACCCGTGCGCACGATGGCCGACGGCACGTTGAGTCGCTTGCCGTTGACCAGGATCGAGCCGTGGGTCACGAGCTGGCGCGCTTCAGCGCGCGTGCTGCCCATGCCCATGCGATAGACGACGTTGTCGAGCCGCGACTCCAGCAGCTTCAACAGGTTCTCGCCGGTCGAGCTCTTGCCCTTCGTCGCTTCGGCGAAGTAACGGCGAAACTGGCGCTCGAGCAGCCCGTAGATGCGACGCAGCTTCTGCTTCTCGCGCAGCTGCTTGCCGTAGTCCGAAGTCCGCAGGCCGGATTTCTGCCCGTGCTGGCCCGGCTTGGTTTCGAGCTTGCACTTGCTGTCCAGCGAGCGGCGCGCGCTTTTCAGGAACAGATCCGTTCCTTCGCGCCGCGCGAGCTTGCATCGAGGACCGATATAACGTGCCATCGTCTAAACCCTTCTGCGCTTCGGCGGTCTGCAGCCGTTGTGCGGCACCGGCGTCACATCCGAGATCGACGCGATCTTGAAGCCGAGCGCGTTCAACGCACGCACGGCGGATTCGCGCCCCGGGCCGGGACCCTTGATGCGGACCTCGAGGTTCTTGACGCCGTACTCGAGCGCCGCGCGGCCGGCCGATTCGGCCGCGACCTGCGCGGCAAACGGCGTCGACTTGCGCGATCCCTTGAACCCGGCACCGCCCGACGTCGCCCACGACAGAGCGTTGCCTTGTCGGTCGGTGATCGTGATGATCGTGTTGTTGAACGACGCGTGGATGTGCGCGATGCCCTCCGAGACGCTCTTCTTGACCTTCTTGCGAACGCGAGCCGCGGCCGCCGCCTTTTGCGAGGATTGCTGTGCCATCGTGTCCCTTTACGTTTTCGCCGGCGTGCTCTTGCCGAGCGCGACGGTGCGACCCTTCTTCGGACCCTTGCGCGTGCGTGCATTCGTACGCGTCCGCTGCCCGCGGACCGGCAGGCCCTTGCGATGGCGCGTGCCGCGATAGCAGCCGAGATCCATCAGCCGCTTGATGCTCATGGTCATCTCGCGGCGCAGGTCGCCCTCGACCGAGAATTTGCCGACGTTCTCGCGCAGCTTGTCCATCTCGGCGTCTGACAGGTCCTTGATCTTCGTCCCCGCGGCGATGTTCGCCGCCTGGCAGATCGCCTTCGCGCGCGTGGCACCGATGCCGTAGATGGACTGCAGCGCGATCACTGCGTGCTGATGGTTGGGAATGTTGACGCCCGCTATACGTGCCATGAATCACCCTTGCCTTTGCTTGTGCCGCGGATCGGTGCAGATCACGCGCACGACGCCGTTGCGTCGGATGATCTTGCATTTGCGGCAGATTTTCTTGACCGAGGCCAGTACTTTCATGTTCGGCTCCGAACTACTTCGCCCTGAAGATGATTCGCGCCCGCGACAAGTCGTAGGGCGTCAACTCCACCGTCACCTTGTCGCCCGGCAGAATCTTGATGTAGTGCATCCGCATCTTTCCGGAGATGTGGCCCAGCACCACGTGGTCGTTCTCGAGCTTCACTCGGAAGGTCGCGTTTGGCAGCATTTCGACGACCTCCCCCTGCATCTGGATCGTGTCTTCCTTGGCCATCAGCGCGTCGGCAGCCCGCCCTTGAAGTTAGCCTTGCGCAGGAGGCTCTCGTATTGCTGCGACATCATGTAAGCCTGCACCTGCGTCATGAAGTCCATCGTCACGACGACGATGATCAGAAGCGACGTTCCGCCGAAGTAGAACGGCACGTTCTTCCAGGCGATCAGGAAGTTAGGGATGAAACACACGACGACAAGATAGAGCGAGCCCAAGAGCGTCAGCCGCAGCGTGATCTTCTCCAGATACTTGGCCGTCTGCTCGCCCGGCCGATAGCCCGGGATGAACGCGCCGGATTTCTTCAGGTTGTCGGCCGTTTCCTTCGGGTTGTACTGCAGGGCCGTGTAGAAGAAACAAAAGAAGATGATCGCGGCTGCATACAGCAGCTCGTGCACCGGCTGGCCCGGCGACAGCGCCGCGGCGAGGTCGCGAAGCCAGATCGTGCCCTCACCGGAACCAAACCACTGCGCGAGCGTCGCGGGGAACAGGATGATCGAGCTCGCGAAGATCGGCGGAATCACGCCGGCCATGTTGAGCTTCAGCGGCAGATGCGAGCTCTGCCCCTGATACACCTTGTTGCCGACCTGGCGCTTCGCGTAGTTGACCAGAATCTTCCGCTGCGCTCGCTCGACGAACACGACGAACGCGGTGACGCCGATGACCAGCGCCGCGATGCCGATGACGAGCAGGTAAGAGTACGCACCGGTCCGCGCCTGCTCGAGCGTGAGCCCGATCGCCGACGGCAGGCCCGCCGCGATGCCCGCGAAGATCAAAAGCGAAATCCCGTTGCCCAAGCCCCGCTCGGTGATCTGCTCGCCGAGCCACATGAGGAACATCGTTCCGGTGACCAGCGTGATCGTCGTGACCATCCGAAAGCCCAAACCCGGATCGAGCACGAGTCCGGGTTGCGCCTCGAGCGCAACCGAGATGCCGAGCGCCTGGAAGAACGCAAGGCCGAGCGTGGCATAGCGCGTGTACTGCGTGATCTTGCGCCGGCCCGCTTCGCCTTCCTTCTTCAGCGCCTCGAGCGTCGGCACGACCACCGTGCAGAGCTGCATGATGATCGATGCCGAGATGTACGGCATGATCCCGAGCGCCAGGATCGAGAAGCGGGAAAGCGCGCCTCCCGAAAACACGTTGAACAGGCCCAGGATGCCGCCCTGCTGCGAGCGGAACAGCTCGTCGAGCATGGCCGCGTTGATACCCGGCACCGGGATGTGCGTCCCGATCCGGTAGACGATGAGCGCCCCGAGCAGGAACCACAGCCGCCGCTTCAGATCGGCGTAGCGCGTTCCCGACTTCAGCGCTGGATTGACCGTCGTTGCCACGTTATCGCTTCTCGACTTTCTTCCCCGTCGCTTCTTCGCCGTCGCTTGTCGCGACGCTGCCGCCGGCGGCCTCGATTGCCGCCTTCGCGCCCTTCGTCGCCGTCACACCCGAAAGCTTCACCGCCTTGTCGAGCGCGCCCGTCTTGATGATCTTCGCGCTCTTCGCAGCCGACGGCACCAGACCCGCAGCCTTCAACGCGAGCAGGTCCACCTCGCCATCGAGTTTCGCAAGATCACGCAACCGTACCTCGGCCACGTCGTCGCGCGTCATCGAGACGAATCCCCGCTTCGGCAGACGCCGCTGCAACGGCATCTGACCGCCTTCAAAACCGACCTTGTGGAATCCGCCCGATCGCGACTTCTGTCCCTTGTGACCGCGGCCCGCGGTCTTGCCGAGCCCCGAGCCGATGCCGCGGCCGACGCGACGTCGCGCTTTCTTGCTGCCCGCTGCCGGCTGGATTGTGTTGAGTCGCATCACCCGCCTCTTATTCGCCCGACACCTTCAACAGATAGCCGACCTTGCGGATCATGCCGCGCACCGCCGGCGTGTCCTCGACTTCGACCGTGTGGTTCGTCCACTTGAGGCCCAGGCCGCGCACCGTCTCCCTGTGGCCCTTCACCGTGCGCGATGTGCTGCGAACGAGCGTGACCCTGAGTGCGCCGTTCGTTGCTGTCGATGCCGTCTTCTCGCGCGGCGCCTTCGCTTTCTTCGTGTCGGCCATCACGCTCCGCCCATGATCTCTTCGACGGTCTTGCCGCGCTTCGCCGCAATGTCGGACGGCGAGTTCTGCGCCATCAAACCGTTCAATGTCGCGCGCACCACGTTGTACGGATTCGTCGGTCCGTAGGTCTTCGCCAGAACGTTCGTCACGCCGACGACATCGAACACTGCGCGGGCCGCGCCGCCGGCAATGATTCCCGTGCCTTCCGACGCCGGCTGCATGAACACCGTCGTGGAACCGTGACGGCCGTGCGTCGCGTGATGCAGCGTCCCTTTTTTCAGTCGAACCTTGACCAAACGCCGGCGCGCCTCTTCCATCGCCTTTTGCACGGCGACCGGCACTTCCTTCGCCTTGCCCTTGCCCATGCCGATGCCGCCATCACCGTCGCCGACCACGGTCAGCGCGGCAAAGCCCAGAATGCGGCCGCCCTTCACCACCTTGGTGACGCGGTTGATGCTGATCATCTTCTCGCGCAGGCCGTCGCCGCGATCCTCGGCTTGCGGCTGGCGGGAACCTCCACGCTGTTGAGCCATGGTTTTCGGGATTCCTTAGAACTTGAGTCCGCCGGCGCGCGCCGCCTCGGCGAGCGCCTTCACGCGACCGTGGAAGCGATAACCCGAGCGGTCGAATGCAACCGATTCGACGCCGATCGCCTTCGCCTTCTCGGCGATGCGCTTGCCCACCAACTCGGCAGCCGCCCTGTTGCCGCCGTTCGAAACGTCGCCGCGCACGTCCTTCTCGTTGGACGACGCGCTCGCGAGCACCTTCGCGCCCGTCGGGTCGATGATCTGCGCATAGATGTGCAGGTTGGACCGGTTCACGACCAGCCGGGTTGCACGCTGCTGGGCGATTCGAATCCGCGTCTGACGGGCACGGCGCGCACGCGCTACTTTCTTGCCTTGGCTCATCGCTTGCTTTCCGGTTACTTCTTCTTGGTTTCCTTGAGCGTGATCTGCTCGCCCTGATAGCGCACGCCCTTGCCCTTGTACGGCTCGGGCGGCCGATACGCGCGGATCTGCGCGGCGACCTGACCGACCGCCTGCTTGTCGATGCCCTTGACGATGATCTCGGTCTGCACCGGCGTCGTGACCGTCACGCCCTTCGGCATCGCGTGCACGATCGGATGCGAGAAGCCGAGCGACAGGTTGAGCTTGTCTCCCACCGCCTGCGCGCGATAGCCGACGCCCACGAGCTGCAATCGCTTTTCGAAGCCGGCGGTGACGCCCTGCACCATGCCGTTGACCAGCGAACGAAGCGTTCCGTGCAGTGCGCCGCTTTCCTCGTTCGCCGCCTTGAAGATCAGTTGATTCTCGTCGCGCTCGATCGACACTTCGGGGCCGAACTTGCGGGACAACGTGCCGAGCGGCCCTTTGACGGTGATCTCGCCGCTGCCCAGCGCCACATCGACCTTCTCGGGAACGCGGACCGGACTGTTACCAATACGTGACATCGCCTCTGTCCTCTTTTCGAATCAGGCGACGATGCACAGCACTTCGCCACCTACACCGCTCGCGCGCGCGCGGCGGTCGGTCATCACGCCTTGCGACGTCGAGACGATGGCAATGCCGAGCCCGTTCATCACCGGCGGAATCTCGTCCTTCGCGCGGTAGATGCGCAGCCCCGGCTTGCTGACGCGCTCGATGCGCTCGATCACGGGCCGGCCGGCGTAATACTTGAGCGCGATCTCGAGCACCGGCTTCTCTTCGCCGGCCACCTTGAAGCCGTCGATGTAGCCCTCGTCCTTCAGCACGCGCGCGATCGCGACCTTGACCTTCGAGCTCGGCATCGCGCAGGTTTCCTTCTCGGTCATCTGCGCGTTGCGGATGCGGGTCAGCATGTCGGCGATGGGATCAGTCATGCTCATCGTTGCAAAACCTCCGTTACCAGCTCGCCTTCACGACACCGGGGACCTCGCCCTTCATCGCGTACTCGCGCAGCTTGTTGCGGCCGAGCCCGAACTTGCGGAACACGCCGCGCGGACGGCCCGTGATCGAGCAGCGGTTGCGAAGTCGCGTCGGATTGCCGTTGCGCGGCAGCGCCTGCAGCTTGAGGCGCGCGGCATAGCGGTCCTCGTCGGACAGCTTCGGGCTTTCGATCAGCGCTTTCAATTGCGCGCGCTTCTTCGCGGTCTTCGCGACCAGCTTCTTGCGCTTGAGCTGGCGGTTGATGAGGGCGAGCTTCGCCATGCCGGTTCGATCCTTGTTCGCTAACGCAGGTGATGCGCCCTAGTTCCGGAACGGGAACTTGAACGCGGTGAGGAGCGCTTTGCACTCCGCATCGGTCTTGGCGCTGGTCGTGATGGTGATGTTCATCCCGCGGACCTTGTCGATCTTGTCGTACTCGATCTCGGGAAAGATGATCTGTTCCTTGACGCCCATGTTGTAGTTGCCCCGGCCGTCGAAGCCCTTGCCCGACACGCCGCGGAAGTCGCGCACGCGCGGCAGCGCGATCGAGATCAGCCGGTCCAAGAACTCGTACATCCGGTTGTGGCGGAGCGTGACCATCGCGCCGATCGGATAGCCCTCGCGGATCTTGAAGCCCGCGATCGCCTTGCGCGCCTTCGTGATCACCGGCTTTTGTCCGGCAATCTTCTGCATGTCGGCAACGGCGTTGTCGAGAAGCTTCTTGTCGGTGGTCGCCTCGCCGACGCCCATGTTCAGAACGACCTTCTCGATGCGCGGCACCTGCATCGACGACTTGTAGCCGAACTCGCGAATCATCGCGGGAACGATTTCCTTGCGGTACTGCTCCTGAAGTCGTGCCATGTGGAATCGGTCCTGATTTACGCCATTTAGGCGCCGATCTGCTCGCCGTTGCCCTTGAAGAAGCGGACCTTGCGGCCGTCCTCGAGCATGCGGAAGCCGACACGATCCGCCTTGTTCGTCACCGGGTTCCAGATCGCGACGTTACTGACGTGGATCGGCATCTCCTTCGCGACGATGCCGCCCGGCTGGTTCTTCATCGGGTTCGGGCGCGTATGGCGCTTCACCTTGTTGATGCCGTTCACGACGACGTGATCGTCGTCGACGATCCGCGAGACGTCGCCGCGCTTGCCCTTGTCGCGGCCCGCGATGACGACGACGTTATCCCCCTTCTTGATCTTGCGCATTGCCGTTCTTCCTAGAGCACTTCCGGCGCGAGCGAAACGATCTTCATGAACTTCTCGTTGCGCAGCTCGCGTGTCACCGGCCCGAAGATGCGCGTGCCGATCGGCTCGAGCTTCGGGTTCAGCAGCACCGCCGCATTGCCGTCGAAGCGGATCAGCGCGCCGTCCTGTCGGCGGACGCCCTGGCGGGTACGGACGACGACGGCGTTGTAGATCTCGCCCTTCTTGACGCGGCCGCGCGGGGCCGCATCCTTGATCGAGACCTTGATCACATCGCCGATGTGCGCGTACCGGCGCTTGCTGCCGCCGAGCACCTTGATGCACATGACCGCGCGCGCGCCCGTGTTGTCGGCGACGTCGAGCACCGATTGCATCTGAATCATCGCGTTCCTCTACTCCAACTTGACCGCCGCAAAGCTCTTGAACGACCGGGCGGGCAGTTTTGGATCCCGTGAGCGCGGGGTGTCGGGTGGAAGACCCGGCCCAGCGAAGGGTTTGCCCTCGCCTCGCGGCACGGTTGCCGAAAGGCGAATTTGCGATTATGACACCAATTTCGCCTTAGGACAACTTTTGGGACGATTCAGGAGCCTGGACGCGGCTCGTCCCGATCCCCGGACGCGTCCGGCTGCCTAGAAGTCACGACCCTCGTCCCCCGCGCTCGCCATCCGCCGCACATGCCGACGATGCTGCCAAAGCGCGGCAACGATCGAGATGGCCGATAACGCGAGCAACGCACCCGAGATCGGGCGGGTGAAGAAGAGCCAGGGATCGGCGTCGGTCATGATCGCGCGCACCAGGTTGACCTCGATCTGGTCGCCCAGGATCACGCCGAGGATGAACGGCGCGAGCGGAAAGCCGCACTTGGCCATCACGTAGCCGAGGAGCCCGAACGCGGCGAGGATGTAGACGTTCGCCATCGTGTTGTTGAGCGCGAACGCGCCGATCACGCAGAGCACGAGCACGACCGGGATCAGCGACGCCTGCGGCACGGTGATCACCCGCATCATCCATCTCGCGCCGACGCCGGTCACCACGACCATGATCGGATGGGCGAGCAGATACGCTGCGAAGATCCCGTACGCGAGCTCGGTGTTCTGCGAGATGAACAACGGTCCGGACTGAATGCCGTGGATCGTCAACGCCCCGAGCATCACCGCGGTAACCGCATCGCCGGGAATGCCGAACGCCATGATGGTGACGAGCGACCCGCCGACGTTCGCGTTGTTCGACGCCTCCGACGCGATGATGCCTTCGGGGCTGCCGCGACCGAATTCCTGCGGCGTCCGCGAGAACTTCTTCGCCTGATCGTAGGCCATCATGTTCGCGGCGCTGCCGCCGATCGCGGGCAGCACGCCGATCACGAGGCCGATGAACGACGACCACAACAACAGGAACGGGCGCGCGAGGATCTCGCCGATGACGCGCAATTGCGACGTCGCCTGGTTTGCGATCGCCTTGACCGCCTGCATCGCGGCGGCGGTCGCGTCCATCCTCTCGACATCGCCCATGATCTGCGCGAACGCGAACACGCCGATCAGCACGGGCAGAAACGGCACGCCGCCTTCGAGAACGTCGATGCCGAGCGTAAGTCGCGGCGCACCGAGGATCGGGTCGTTGCCAAGCACGGTGACGACGAGGCCGAGCGCGCCGGCGAGGAGTCCCTTGACGAGCGACGCCTCGACCAGTCCGGCGACCATCGACAGCGCGAGAATGAACAGCGAGAAGAACTCCCATGGGCCGAACTGAAGCGCAAAGCGCGCAAGGGGTTCGGTCGCGCCGATCAGGAACAGCCCGCCGAGCAGGCCGCCGAAGAAAGACGCCCACACACCGAGCCAGATCGCGCGACCAGGCTCGCCGCGCACCGCCATCGGATGGCCGTCGAACATCGTCGCGATCGACGACGGCGTGCCGGGAATGCCGAGCAGCGTGGCCGTGATCAGCCCGCCGGCGGAGCCGCCGACATAGACGCCGGTCATCGTCGCGAGACCCTGCAGCGAATCGAGGCCGAACGTGAACGGCAGCACGACGATGATCGTCATCGTGATCGTGACCCCGGGCAACGCGCCGCCGATGACGCCGACCAGCGTGCCGATGGCGAGCGGCAGCAGATACTTCCATTGCGCAACATGCACGATGCCGCCGGCGAGGAGCTCGAGCATCGCGTAGATCAGAAGCCGGTCCAGCGTCCGCGTGGGAGCAGCACCGACAGATATCGTTCGAAGACGAAGTACGTCACCGCCGTCGTACCGATCGCGACGAGGGCCACCACGATCCACCGTCGGGAGGTGCGCGGCGGCTCGAGCACGGCCTGCGCGCCGCCGACGAACAGCAACGTCGCCACGCGGAACCCGAGGTAAGGCAACGCGCCGACGTACAGCAAGAAAACGGCGAACAACAGCGCGACTTTCGGGTGCACGCGCCATCCGACAGCCGCCGGCGTGTGGCTTCGTCGCTGCACCGCGACGTCCGAGACGAGCAGCGCCAGTGCCAGCGCGATCGTGACGCCGAGAACGAGCCTCGGATAAAAACCTGGCCCGATCGGAACGAGCGGGTTCTCCTTGAGCCCGAGCGTCAGGGCGAACAGAACGACGCTCGACGCCAGGATGACCAGCGCGGCGATGCCGTCACGGCCGATCATCGCCGCGTCGCGTCGAGCGTGCCTGATCAGCGCTTCAGCATCCCAAGGTCCTTGGCCAGGCCCTTGTTGAGCGCGTCGTTGTTCTTCAGGAAGTCGGTGTAGGCCCCGGCGTCCAGGAACTGAACGACGGTGCCCTGCTGCTTCATCGCGTCGGCGAATGCCGCTTCCTTCGCTGCCGCCGCGCACGCCGAGCCAAGCTTGCTCGTCACATCCTTCGGCGTTCCTTTGGGGACCATCAGGCCGCGATTGACCGCGTAGTCGACGTCGATGCCGAGCTCTTTCAACGTCGGGACGTTCGGGATCTCCGGGCTTCGCTTGGCGGCGGCGAGCGCCAGGAACCGGAGCTCGCCCGCATCGGCCTTTCCCTTCTGCGTGAGGTTCGATTCCGCAACATCGATGTGGCCGCCGAGCAACGCGTTCATGCGTGGAGCCGTGCCCTCGTACGAGACGTACTTGAACTTGACGCCCGCCGCCTTCTCGACCATCGCCGGAAAGAAGTGGCTGGTCGAGCCGAGCGTCGCGCCAACGATGATCGCGCCCGGTTTCGCCTTGGCATCGGCGATCAGCGCTTTCATGTCCTTCCACGGCGTCTTCGGACTTGCCGTCACGATGGACGGCGTGGCCGCGACGAGGCAGATCGGCTCGAAGTCGCTCCAGTTCACGTCGGCAACGCCGGTGTAGTACGTCGAGTGAATCGAGTCGTGAACGGCAAACACCGTGTAGCCGTCGGCCGGCGAATCCTTCGCCTCCTTCGCACCTTTCGTGCCGGACGCGCCGCCGACGTTGGCGATGACCACCGTGCCGCCAAGATGCTTCTGAAAATGCGGCGCAAACGCGCGATAGATGCTGTCGGTGTCGCCGCCCGCCGCCCACGGCACGACGAGCTTGATCGGCCGATCGGGATAGGCGGCGAGCGTTTCCGAGGCCGCGAGTCCGCAGAGAAGCGCGGCGAGAGCGAAGCGAATCATGGCGAATCCTTTCCGAGGGTGCGCTGGCGCATGGTAATCCCGCTGCGGCCGACGCGTAAACGTCGCTCGATCGCCGTGGCAGAATGGCTCGATGCAGCTCGGACTGCTCGGCGGCGGCGTCATCGCGCGGCTCATCCTCGAACACGCGGCGCGCGGCGATCTCGCGTCAACGCGCGTTGCGGGAATTCTGGGCCGGGCGCCGAATTCGCGCGCCAGCACCCTTGCTGCCGATTTCGATGTCCCGTTCGTGACGCGACGGGATGCGCTGATCGCGCTCGAGCCCGACGTCGTCGTCGAAGCAGCGTCGCACGATGCGGTACGCGAGCATGCACAAGCGCTGCTCGAGCGCGGCATCTCGCTGATCGTTCTATCGGCCGGCGCACTTTGCGATGACGCGCTGCGGTCGCGACTCGAAGCCGCGGCGGTGCAAAGTGGCGCCATGCTTTATGTTCCGTCGGGCGGCATCGGCGGACTCGACGCTTTGAAGGCCGCTTGTGCGGCTGGTGTCGAACACGTCGAGATCGTCGTCGCGAAACCGTCCGCTGCATGGAACGGCATCCCCTTTGTCGAGAAACTCGGCGTTGATCTCGGCCGGCTTGCGGGCGCGACGACCTTGTTCGACGGCAGCGCGCGCGAAGGCGTGCCGCATTTTCCCGCCAACGTGAATATCGCCGCGGTGCTCGCGATGGCGGGCGCCGGCTTCGATCGAACGCGGCTCAAGGTCGTCGCCGATCCCGGCCTCAAGCGCAATACGCACACGATCACCGTTCGCGGAAAGACCGGGACGATCAGCGTGAAGCTCGAATCGGTCCCGTCGCCGGACAATCCGAAGACGGCGCTGCTGGCCTGCTACAGCGCCATAGCCGCCGTGAAGTCGTTTCGCGCCAACGTGCGGTACGGGACCTGACGCAAGCGGTCGCGGCATCGATTACCGCATCTATGCGGTGCGCGACGCTCTTTCTTCCCGCCAGAATTCGAACCGCGTCGGCATGTGCCGACAACAACAGGAGGTCGAGCCATGGCCACGCCCGCAAGCATCGCCGGGCACCCGATCCATCCGATGCTCGTTCCATTACCAATCGGTCTGCTGGTGTTTTCGTTCCTCGCCGATCTGTTCTTTCTCTGGGGCGCAGGCAACCCCGCGTGGGTGACGGTCGCGCTTTACACGATGGCCGGTGGCATCGTCGGCGCTTTGCTGGCTGCGGTCTTCGGCGTGATCGATCTCGTGTCGCTGCCGCCGTCCAAAGCGAAGCGCATCGGCATCTGGCACATGACCATCAACCTGGCGGTCGTGGCCGTGTTCGCGGTCAGTCTGTGGCTTCGTGTCAGCGGGTCGGCGACCGATCGGCTGCCGGTAATGCTTTCGTTCGTCGGAGTCGCGCTCCTCGTCGTCTCCGGATGGCTCGGCGGGCACATGGTGTACGTCCACGGCGTCGGCCAAGCCCCCGAGCACCGAAAGGAATGACACGTCGCCTAACGTAAAGACGGCCCCGGCGCGCCGCGACCGGGGGCGTTATCAACTCGTAGGTTTTGTTTACCCTTCGGCCTTTTGCAGCACGCGGCTCACCTTCCACGCCTTCGTCTTGGAAAGCTTCCGCGTCGCGACGATCTCGACGACGTCGCCTTCCTTCACTTCGTTCGCCTCGTCGTGCGCGTGATACTTCGACGAGCGCGTGACGACCTTGCCGTAGATCGGGTGCTTGACGCGGCGCTCGACGAGCACGGTCACCGTCTTGTCCATCTTGTCGCTGACGACGCGCCCGAGAAGCGTCGCGATCATCGGCTTGCGCGCCTCGCCGGCGTTTGCGGCCGTCGCGTCGTTCTTCACTTGTTCGATCATGCCTGGCCTGCCTTCTGATGGAGAAGCGTCTTCACGCGAGCGATGCTCCGCCGCACGCCCTTCACTTTCGCCGTGTTGGTGAGTTGCTGCGTCGCCTTCTGCATGCGCAGGCCGAACTGCTCCCTCAAGAGGGCATTAAGCTCGTCATTGAGCTCCGCAGGTGACTTGTCCGCCAGCTTCTTCTCGGTCTTCGCGCGTTTCTTCGCCATCGCAGGCTCCTCTACTGTCCGACCATGCGGTGCACGAACGTCGTGCGCAACGGCAGCTTGGCCGCGGCCAGCGCAAACGCTTCGCGCGCGAGCGGCTCGTCGACGCCATCCATCTCGTAGAGCACCTTGCCCGGTTGGATTTCGCAGACGTAGTACTCCGGATTGCCCTTGCCGTTACCCATGCGGACCTCCGCGGGCTTCTTGCTGACCGGCTTGTCGGGAAAGATCCGGATCCAGATGCGCCCGCCGCGCTTGATGTGCCGCGTCATCGCGCGCCGCGCCGCCTCGATCTGGCGCGCCGTCAGACGGCCACGGTCGGTCGCCTTCAAGCCGTAATCACCGAACGACACCTTGTTGCCGACGGTGGCCAGGCCCTTGTTGCGGCCCTTCTGCTCCTTGCGGTACTTCCTTCTAGCTGGCTGCAGCATTCCTCGCTCCTGCTCGACGGGGGCGTGACGGCGCGGGTGTCGCCGCCGGCGCCTGCGCGGGCTCCGCGTTGTGCGCGAGAAGCTCGCCCTTGAATACCCACACCTTGATGCCGATGACGCCGTACGTCGTGCGCGCCTCCGAGAAGCCGTAGTCGATATCCGCCCGCAACGTGTGCAGCGGTACGCGACCCTCGCGATACCACTCGGAACGCGCGATCTCGGCGCCGTTCAACCGACCTGCACTCATCACCTTGATGCCCTGCGCGCCGAGCCGCATCGCATTTTGCATCGCGCGCTTCATCGCGCGGCGAAACATGATGCGCTTCTCGAGTTGCTGCGCGATCGAGTCGGCGACGAGCTGCGCGTCGACCTCGGGCTTGCGAATCTCCTCGATGTTCAAGCCGACCTCGCCGCCCATCATCTTGCGCAGGTCACCGCGCAGCGTCTCGATGTCCTCGCCCTTCTTGCCGATGACGACACCCGGCCGCGCGCTGTGCACGGTAATGCGCGCGTTCTTCGCCGGCCGCTCGATCGTCACTTTCGCGACGGACGCATGCGACAGCTTCTTGCGGAGGTATTCCCGCACGCGGATGTCCTCGTTCAACGTCTTCGCGTAATGCTTGTTGTTCGCGAACCACTTCGACGTCCAATTGCGGCTGACGGCGAGGCGAAACCCGGTCGGATGGATCTTCTGTCCCATAATCTTCCTATTTGTCCTCGTTCACCGCGCCGGCCTTGTCGCCGACGACTAGGTGAATGTGGCAGCTCTGCTTGCCGATGACGTTGCCGCGGCCCTTGGCGCGCGGGCTCATGCGCTTCAGCGTATCCGCCTTGTCGACGTAGATCGTCGTCACGCGCAGCTCGTCCACATCGGCGCCGTCGTTGTGCTCGGCATTCGCGATCGCGGAAAGCAGCACCTTGCGGATGATCTTCGCGCCTTTCTTCGGGCTGAACGCGAGCACATCGATCGCCTTGCCGACCGGCAAGCCGCGGATCATGTCGGCGACGAGTCGGCCCTTCTGCGCCGAAAGGCGCACGCCGCGCAACGTTGCAGTGGTTTGCATGTCGACGTCTCCTACTTCCGCTTCTTGACGACCGGCGCCGCGACCTTCCTGTCGGCGGAGTGGCCCTTGAACGTGCGCGTCAGCGAGAACTCGCCCAGCTTGTGGCCGACCATGTTCTCGGTCACGTAGACCGGAATGTGCTGCTTGCCGTTGTGCACGGCGATCGTCAATCCGACGAAGTCCGGCGTGATCGTGCTGCGCCGAGACCAGGTCTTGATCGGCTTCTTGTCGGATGTCGCGCGCGCCGCATCCACCTTGTCCATCAGGTGGCCGTCGACGAACGGACCCTTCTTGATCGAACGTGCCATCGCTTAGCCCTTGGCCGCCGTCCTGCGGCGGACGATCATGACGTTGGTGCGCTTGTTCTTGCGCGTCTTGTAGCCCTTCGCCGGCGTGCCCCACGGCGACATCGGGTGGTGGCGCCCGCCGCCGCCGTTGGTGCGCCCCCCCATCGGGTGGTCGACCGGATTCATCGCGATGCCGCGCACCGTCGGACGCTTGCCGCGCCAGCGATTCGCGCCCGCCTTGCCGATCGAGCGCAGGCTGTGCTCTTCGTTACCGACTTCGCCGATCGTCGCGCGGCAGTCGACGTGCACCTTGCGGATCTCGCCCGAGCGCAGCCGAAGCTGCGCATAAATGCCTTCACGCGCGAGAAGTTGCACGCCCGCGCCGGCCGAGCGCGCAAGTTGCGCACCGCGCCCAGGCTGCATCTCGACGGCGTGGATCGTCGTGCCGACCGGGATGTTGCGCAGCGGCAGCGTGTTGCCGGGCTTGATTGCCGCTTCCGGGCCCGACATCAGCTGCGCACCGACGGCGACGCCGCGCGGCGCGATGATGTAGCGACGCTCGCCGTCGGCGTAGAGGAGAAGCGCGATGTGCGCGCTCCGGTTCGGGTCGTACTCGAGCCGCTCGACGCTCGCGCCGATGCCGTCCTTGTTGCGACGGAAATCGACGACGCGGTAGTGCTGCTTGTGCCCGCCGCCGCGATGACGCGTCGTGATGTGGCCGTTGTTGTTGCGCCCCGAGCCGCGCTTCTGCGACTCGGTGAGCGCGTCGAACGGCCGGCCCTTGTGCAGCGCCGGGTTGACGACCTTCACCAGCGAGCGGCGGCCCGCGGAGGTGGGCTTGACTTTGACGAGTGGCATCGTGATCAGCCTTCAGCGGCGAAGTTGATTTCGTGGCCTTCTTTCAAGCTGACGTAGGCCTTCTTCCAGCTGCGACGCCGGCCGCTGCGCTGGCCGAACCGGCGCTTCTTGCCGCCGACGTTGACGACCGACACCGACGTCACTTCGATCGGCTTGTCCTTCTTGCCGAACATCAGCTCGACGGCCGCGCGGATCTCGGGTTTCGTCGCGCTCGACAGCACCTCGAAGATGTACTGCGCGTTGCGCTCGCCGACGAACGTTCCCTTCTCCGACACGACCGGCGCGAGCAGGATCGTCATCAGGCGCTGCGCGTCGAACGCCGTCGACTTCGCCGGCGCAGCGGACTTTGGCGCAGCCGCCTTGTCCGCCGACGCCTTCGCAGCGGTCTTGCGCGTCTTCGTGGCTGCCTTGTCGTCGGCCGCGGATGCGGTTTCGGCTTTCTTGGCGTTCATCCCAGAAGCTCCTCGAACTGCGACACGGCCGCCTTCGTCAGGAGCACGCGCTCGAACCGGACGAGGCTTACCGGATCGACCTCGCGCGTCTCGAGCACCAGCACGTTGTCGAGATTGCGCGATGCCAGGAACAGGTTCTCGTCCAGCTTGTCGGTGACTACGAGCACCGTTCCGGAAAGATTCAGGTCTTTCATCTTCTTCGCGAACTGACCCGTCTTCGGCGCATCGAGCGTCAGCGCGTCGATGACCGAAAGTCGGTCCTCGCGCACGAGCTGCGAGAGGATCGACGCGATGCCCGCGCGGTACATCTTGCGGTTCAGCTTGTGCGAGAAGTTCTCGTCGGGCGACGACGGGAAGATCCGACCGCCGCCGCGCCACAGCGGGCTGTTCGCCTGGCCGGCGCGCGCGCGGCCCGTGCCCTTCTGCCGCCAGGGCTTG
>DATLNR010000057.1:0-28892 GCA_035536655.1 Casimicrobiaceae bacterium | reverse complement strand
GTGGCCGTTGATCGTGGCCATGGCGGCGGCGACACGTTCCTCGGTGAGATCGTTGATGGCGACCTCGTAGCCGGCAAGCGAGATCACATGGGCGATGCCGTTGCCCATCTGGCCGGCGCCGATGATGCCGATCGTCCTGATGCCCGCATTCGAGACGCCTGGACCGGATGGGTGGCGGCCGGCGGTCGGGGGATGAGTTTCCATATTCGTCATATTCCGCCTCGAGGGGTTTATCCCGGCTTAAAGTCCCGCTTTGGTGAGTTCCGCCTCAAGCTCCGGCAGGGCCTGGAACAGGTCGGCGACGAGCCCGTAATCGGCGACTTGGAAGATCGGGGCTTCCTCGTCCTTGTTGATGGCGACGATGACTTTTGCATCCTTCATGCCCGCCAGATGCTGGATGGCGCCGGAGATGCCGACCGCGATGTACAGCTCGGGCGCCACGATCTTGCCGGTCTGCCCGACCTGATAGTCGTTCGGCACGTAGCCGGCATCGACGGCAGCGCGCGAAGCGCCGACCGCCGCGCCCAGCTTGTCGGCGAGCGCTTCGAGCAGCTTGAAATTCTCGGCGTTCTGCATCGCGCGACCGCCGGACACGACGACACGCGCGCTCGCGAGCTCCGGGCGCTCCGACCGCGTCATTTCCTGCCCGGTCACCGTCGCTTTGCCCGCGTGAGCCTCGGCCGAACGCGATTCGACGGTCGCCTGCCCTCCTTCGCTTGCAGCCGGCTCGAAGGCCGTCGTGCGAACGGTAACGATCTTGATCGGGTCCGCGGATCTCACCGTCGCGAACACGCTGCCCGCATAGATCGGACGCACGAACGTGTCCGGTGCAACGACTTCCGTGATGTCCGAGATCTGCGCGACGTCGAGCTTCGCCGCCACGCGCGGCAGAATGTTCTTGCCGAACCCGGTCGCCGGCGCAAGGACGTGCGTCGGCTTCAGCGCATCGATGACGGCCATGACTTGCGCAGCGACGTCCTCGGCGACCGGTTTCGCGAAGTGCGGCGCGTCGACGTGAATGACGCCCGTCACGCCGTGGACCGCCGCCGCGGCCTTTGCCGCTCCTGAAGCGTTGCTTCCAGCCACGAGCACATGCACGACATCGCCGAGCTCTCGTGCAGCGGTGATCGTCGGCAGCGTCGATGCGCGCAACGCATCGTGATCGTGTTCGGCGAGAACGAGGATAGCCACGTTACCCAATCACCTTCGCTTCATTACGCAGCTTTGCAACGAGCTCCTTGACGTCGGCGACGCGACCCCCGCCCTTGCGCCGCGGTGGCTCGGTGACGTTGAGCGTGGTAAGCCGCGGCTTCACGTCGACGCCGAGCGCATCCGGCTTCAACACCTCGAGCGGCTTCTTCTTCGCCTTCATGATGTTGGGCAGCGTCGCGTAGCGCGGCTCGTTCAAGCGCAAATCGGTGGTGACGACGGCCGGCAACGCCATGTCGACGGTTTCGAGTCCTCCATCGACTTCGCGCTTCACGCGCAAACGGTCCCCTTCGATGTCGACCTTCGATGCAAACGTCGCCTGCGGCCAGTCGAGCAGCGCAGCGAGCATCTGCCCGACCTGGTTCGCGTCATCGTCGATCGCCTGCTTGCCGAGGATGACGAGTTGCGGCGATTCCTTGACGATGACCGCGCGCAGCAGCTTCGCGACCGCGAGCGGCTGGAGCTCGGCGTCGGTCTCGACGAGGATCGCGCGGTCGGCGCCCAACGCGAGCGCCGTGCGTAACGTTTCCTGGCAGGCGGTGACGCCGCACGACACTGCGACGATCTCCGTGGCCACACCCTTTTCCTTCAGCCGAACCGCTTCCTCGACGGCGATCTCGTCGAAGGGATTCATCGACATCTTGACGTTCGCCGTGTCGACGCCCGAACCATCGGGCTTGACCCGAACCTTGACGTTGAAATCAACGACGCGCTTGGTAGCGATGAGTATTTTCATGACCGGCGACAGGGCGCGCTAACCAACTTATCATTATAAAAGCGGCCAGTGTGCGACCTCGGGCGAAGCATCGTCTCACTGCGGCCGGCACGGCATGAATCTTGCATGAATTCCGTCATGGACGCCCCGCAATACTCGTCCGAGCCTTCGCGTTCGCCGCGCCACATGCCTCTTTCGCGCGAAGGCATCAAGGCGCGCCTCGCTGCGGCCCCGCGCTCCGAGCTCGAGCAAGCCGTCCTTCGCGTCGCCATTCCGTTCGTCGCCGCGGTCGTGCTGATTGCGATCTGGGCGTGGACCGGCAGCCTCGGTCCATCCGGACGGCACGGTCTGTACATCGCGATCGTGTTCCTGTTCTTCGCGATCGCGCTGACGCTGCACATCATCCTCGTCGGATCCGACACCAACGTTCGCGCGCGTCGAATCCTCGGGATCATCGCCGACAACGTCGTCAACACCGCCTTCATGCTGGTGATGGACGAAGGCGGTGCCGTCGTGTTCGGCGTCTATCTGTTCGTCGCGTTCGGTAACGGATTCCGCTACGGACGCTTCTACCTGCATCTGTCGCAAGTCCTGGCGGTCATCGGCTTCGGCGTCGTGCTCGTCGTGTCCGATTTCTGGTCGAGCAATCTCGCGGCAGGGTTCGGCGTGCTGATCGCGATGATCATCCTGCCGTTCTACGTGGGTGTGCTCGCCGAGCGCATCACCGAAGCGAAGCGCAAGGCCGACGAGGCGAATCAGGCGAAGAGCCGGTTCCTCGCGAACGTCAGCCACGAGATGCGCACGCCGCTGAACGGCGTCATCGCGATGGCCGACCTTCTGCGCGAGACCAAGCTGCACGACTCGCAAGTCGAGATCGTCGATACGCTCGCGACTTCAGCCCAACTCGCGCTGACGCAGGTCGAGGATGTTCTCGACGCGGCGAAGATCGAAGCGGGCAGGATCCTGATCGAGAGCCGCCCGTTCAACCTGTCGAAGCTGGTCGGCGAGACGACGAAGGTCGTGCTGCCGCAGGCGCGCTACAAGGGCTTGACGGTCAACACCGATGTCGCGAACGAAGCCGAGGCGTGGTTCGTCGGCGATCCGCATCATCTGGGGCAGGTATTGCTCAATCTCCTGTCGAACGCCGTCAAGTTCACCGAGAAGGGCTCGGTCACGCTGCGGCTCAAGCAATTGACCGCCGAAGCGGAATCGGTCGTGTTCCGCATCGAAGTCGAAGACAGCGGCATCGGCATTCCCGAGAGCAAGCTTGCGGCGATCTTCGAGCCGTTCGCGCAGGCCGACGACTCGATCACGCGTGTCTACGGAGGCACGGGTCTCGGGACCACGATTGCGCGGCAGCTCGTGTTGCTGATGGGCGGCAGGATCGGCGTGGTCAGCAAGGAGCATCAGGGCAGCCTGTTCTGGATCGAGATGCCGCTCGTCGTCAGCAAGGTCGCCGCCAGCGACTTCGATCATCGAGCGCTCGCGCAGGGCTCTCTCGCACCGACGCGCCTTCCGAACGCGGCCGGTGCAACGGTCCACAAGCTCAGGGGAGCGCGCGTCCTGGTCGCCGAGGACAATGCGACCAATCAACGCGTCACCGAGCTGATCCTGCAGAGCCGGGGCCATGTCGCGACGATCGTCGCGAATGGCGACGAGGCACTCGATGCGCTCGAAAATGGCGGCTTCGACATCGCTCTGTTCGACCTTTCGATGCCGGTGCTTTCAGGCCTCGAGGCGCTCAAGATGTACCGCTTCACCGAAACCAAGCCGATCCCCGTGCTGATGCTTTCGGCGAACGTGACGAGCGAGCTCATCGCGGACTGCGAGAAAGCCGGCGCAGCCGAGTTCTTGTCGAAACCGGTTCGCGCGTCGATCCTGCTCGACGCCATCGAACGGCAGCTCGGCGATCGTGCCGACATCCTGATGGCGCGGGCCAAGGCGGCCGGCGAGATGCCGCGCCCCGCGTTGACCGTCGTTCAATCGTGCCCGTTCGATCCGGCAGTGCTCGACGAGCTGGAGCGATTGTCGAGCGATGAAGGCTTCGTTGCGCGATTGCTCAAGGGCTTCCGCGACGACTGCGAGCGCCTCGCCAAGCAGATCGTCGACGACCTGTCGCATCGTCGCTACGAATCCGCCAAGGACGCGATTCACGCTCTCAGGGGCGGTTCCGGCGGCGTCGGCGCCGCTTCACTCGTGCATTACGCAACGATGTTCGAGAAGCTCGACTACGAAGCGATGCGCGCGCGCTCGACATCGCTCACCGAGGAGCTCATCCGCCTGACGACCGAGGCCACGGCGTACATCGATCGCCATCTGGCGCAACGCGAACAACAGGTTCACGCGTCGCGAGGAAAACCGACGAAGCGCTGACGATCGGCTTCGTCGATTCTGCGGTAGCGCCCAAGGCCGGGATAGTGTTTCGCCACCCGACCTCGGGCGACTGTTGCGTCGGTTGCCTAGTCGGCGCCGCCCCAACTCGCGCGCTTGTCCGCGATGCCGGCCGAAATCTCCGTGACGACCGCGCGCTCCTGCGCTCGAATCAATCGGTCCATCGTCTTCAAGTCGCGTTCCGTCAGCTTGACGGCAGAATCGACCCAGGCACGCGTCACGTCCTCCAGTTCCTTGCGCGGCACGGCTTCGAAGTCGCGGCGCATGCGCGCAAAGGCACGGCGTCCGTTGCCCCCGCGCCTGTGCTTCTTGACGAAACCGTAGACGGCCGCTTCACCGGTGCCGTCCGGCGTGACGACATCCACGACGCCCATGTCGTAGAGCTGCTTGGCGCTGTACGTGTTGCCGCTCGTGATCAGCTCTTCGGTGATCCGGCGACCGACCTTCCGAGTCAGGAAGCTGTACGCGCCCATCCCCGGGAAAAGATTGAACAGCACCTCGGGAAAGCCGAGCTTCACCGATTCCTCGGCAATGACGACTTCACTTGCGAGCGCGGCCTCGAAGCCGCCGCCCAACGCGTTTCCCTGCACCAACGAGATCGTCGTGACGTCAAGTCCGAAGCTTCGATTCCAATCGAACAGGTCATCGACGCACATGCGCGCGTATTGCTCGAGTTGCCGACGATCACCGTGCACGATCGCGTTGCGCAACATGGCGAGGTCGCCGCCGAGATTGAAGATGCCATCGATCTTCGACGCCAGCACCGCGTACTTCACCGAGCCGGTGCCGCCGTTGACGGTCACTTCTCCATTCGATCTGGTGATCGAATCGATGAAACCTTTCAGATCGATCAGCAGCGAAGGTGAGAAGCACGGCCGCCCGTGCGGATTCATCATTGCCCAATAGACGCCGAACTCGTCGTCGAATCTCGACTCGAGCTGCGTGAAGCGGGGTTGCGGCAGATGATGGATCGCGGCGATTGCGCTCATGACGGACTCCCAGGTGAAAGGACACTGCGGACGTGATGTGGACGACAGCAACGATCGATGTTTTAAGCCCACTTACATAAGTAGTCAACAAGTGGCAGAATAATTGACAGTTGGGAGTACACGTAAGTATCTGGCTGAGTCAACCTGTCGACAACAAACTGTTCGCTTCGGGTCGCGCCAGGAAGGGAAACCGATGACGCGTCGTCGCCGTGCCGAGATCGTGGGCTGGGGAAAATGCCTGCCGCCCGCCGTATTGACCAACGCCGATCTCACGCAAGTCATTGAAACATCGGACGAGTGGATCCGAGCGCGAACCGGCATCGTCGAACGTCGCATCTCCCATGTGGGCATCGGCGAACTTGCGTCGCTCGCGGTCAAACGCGCGCTCGCAGCCGCCGATCTGCCGCCCGAGGCGGTTCAGCTTCTGATCCTCGGATGTTGCACCGGCGACGACCAGGTGCCCAACACCGCGAGTCTCGTGGCGCATCGATGCGGGTTGCGCAACGCGGCTGCCATGGATGTCAACACCGCATGCACGAGCGCCATGTATGCGATGTCGACCGCCACCGCTCTCATCGAAACAAGCGCGATCGATGTTGCCGTCGTCATCGGCGCCGATGTCCTCTCGACGTACATGGATTGGGACAATCGGGCGCCGGTCGTACTGTTCGGTGACGGCGCCGGAGCGCTCGTCCTGCGCTCGACCGAGGAAGACGTCGGCGTTCTGGCGCACACGTTGGGTGCCGATGCGGACGGACGCAACGCCATTCAGATCCGCGGCTTGGGCGCAAGCTATGCCAACGCCGGTACGCTGCTCGGCACCACCGAATGGAACTTCGACGGTCCCGAGATCTTCCGGCATGCCGTGCAAAGCATGGCGGCGGTATCGAAGCGCGTGCTCGATATCGCGCGGCTCACGATCGACGACGTCGACCTGTTCGTTCCGCACCAGGCGAACCTGCGGATCATCGAAGCGGTCGCCCGCAAGCTCGACGTTCCGGCGCAACGCGTCTTCACGAATGTGCAACGGGTCGGCAATACGTCGTCCGGCGCCATCCCGATCGCAATCGCCGAAGCGCTCGAAGAACGGAGGATCGCGCAGGGCGACAACGTCCTGCTGGCGTCCTTTGGCAGCGGATACACGTGGACGGGCCACGTGATCCGTTGGGGCAAGCGCACGACGCCGCACCATCGATGCGACGACGAGCTTCCCGCGTCGGACTTGAGCGCGCTCGACATCGTGCGGTGGCTACAGTCCGCCAAGGCGCGAAAGTCGACGCCCTCCGCTGCCACCTTCGCAAAGGTGCACGAGATCAAGGCCCGCTTCGATTCGGAAACTGAAGCGCTGCAATCATCGTAACGTCGACGATCGGGCCGCGTTCCACGGACGCGCGTGCGCTGAACTTCCCGATGCCGCGCGACCGCATCAACCGAACGATCGCGCAATCAAGGCGAAGCTGATCCCCCGGCTTCGCGCTTCCCGAAAATTTCGCATTGTCGATGCCGGCGAAGAAAATCAGCTCGTCGCCCCGCGGCTCCAGCCCTAACGACGCGAATGTCAGGATCACCGCGACTTGCGCCAGCGACTCGACGACCAGCAAGTGGGAAATGCCCGACGTTCGGCCCGAGGCATCCGTTGCAAAGCAGCGTTCGGTACGCGACAGATTCCTGATCGCGCTGATGCGCCGACCAGGAACGCACTCGAGGACCCTGTCGACGAGCAGCATCGGATAGCGATGGGGAAGCTTGCGCAGGATTGCTTGGGCGTCGAGAGAGCCGCTCGACGACTCGTTGTCCGGCGCGCTCATTGTTTTCAAATCCGGCCCCACCGGCCCCCGACCAGGCCCTCGATCGGCCGGAACGTCGCCTTGTAGGCCATCTTCCTGCTCTGCGCGATCCAGTATCCGAGATAGAGATACGGCAGGCCCAGCGTCAAGCACCGCTCGATCTGCCAGAGGATGTTGAACGTGCCGAAGCTCGCGTTGCTGACGCCGGGCTCGAAGAACGTGTACACCGACGACAGCCCGTCGACGAGCTGGTCGACGAGACTCACCACGCGCAGCACGCCGCGTTCGCGAAATTCATAGAGATCCGTAGCGACGTTGCTGTGCAGCAGGAAGTGCTGATACTGCTCGCGGCTGTCCTGGTCCATGCCGCCGCCGGGATGGCGATAGCGCTGATAGCGCAGGTAAAGCGCGTAATGATCGGCGTCGTAGCTGAGCTGGCGTCGCGACGCCGTCAGGTTTGCGTGCTGTCGCAACGCCCTGCGTTGCGTGCGATTCGGCCGGAACTCGCGCACCGGGACGCGCACCGGAACGCAAGCGCGACAGTGATCGCAATACGGTCGATAGGTGAAGGCGCCGCTGCGGCGGAAACCGAGACGCACGAGCTCGCTGTAGACGCGCGTGTCGATCAGATGGCTGGGGGTAGCCACCTGCGAGCGCGCGGAGCGGTCGGCGAGATAGCTGCACGGATACGGAGCCGTTGCGTAGAACTGGAGCGAAGCGAGCGGAAGGTCGTTGAGCTTGGTCACGGCGCTTCGGCGCTAGGGAACGGTGCCCAGCCTTCGGGAGGGTCGAGCGAGTGTATCAACTGGCGCAGCAGCGTCGAAAAGCGGGCTCGGGAGATCGAGCGCGCGCCCAGCGACGCGAGGTGCGTGGTTTCCTGCTGACAATCGACGAGCGGGACATCGAGCGTCCTGAGCTTCTCGATCAGGTGCGCGAACGCAACCTTCGACGCATCGGTCTCGCGCGCGAACATCGATTCGCCGAAGAACACGCGCCCGAGCGTCACGCCGTAGAGTCCTCCGACGAGCCGCCCATTGCGCCAGGATTCGATCGAATGCACGTAGCCCCGCTGATGCAACGCAACGTAGGCCTTGCGAATTTGCGGCGTGATCCACGTGCCGGCTTGTCCGTCCCGCGGCTCGCCGCACGCCGCGATCACGCGATCGACGGCTGCGTCGATGCGCATCTCGAAGCGGCCGGCCCGAAACACTTTGCGCAAAGAGCGCGATACGTTGAATTCGTTGGTGAACAGCACCATCCGCGGGTCGGGGCTCCACCAGAGGATCGGTTGTCCTTCGCTGGACCACGGGAAAATGCCGTGACGATAGGCGTCGAGGAGCCGTTCCGGCTCGAGCGAGCCGCCCGCCGCGATCAACCCGTTCGGATCGTCGAGCGCGCGCTCGAGCGGCGGGAACGGATCGGAGGCCCGGATCCAGGGAATCATCGCGGTTCAGCCGATGTAAAAGGCGTCCGCGGGTTCGGTGGATGCCGTGACGTCAGCATCGCGCCCTTTGCATCGGGAGGAGTCAGGCGGTGGGCCTCGCAGCAACCCAGCGGCGGCCGCCGGCAAAAGCACGCAACAACGAGCGACACTCACGGCGCCTAAGGATCTTCCAACCATGCACTGTCACGTGCAAAAAAGCGGGAGCGATCATCGCTCTTGTACAATTTGCGCGCGCCCCGGTAGCTCAGTGGATAGAGCAGCCCCCTCCTAAGGGGCAGGTCGCACGTTCGATTCGTGTTCGGGGTGCCACGGCCCGCGACGTCGCGACTCAACCGAGCCGGACCTTGGGATTCAGCGAGTAGCGTCCGCTAACCGACGCTTCCGCAAGCACGTGCCCGCGCATCCCGTTGCGCGCATCGGTGCCAGTGAACCTCGGTTGGACGTCTAGCTTCGCGACGTCGAGTGCGTAGAGCGTGAACACGTAGCGATGCACGAGCTCGTCGTTCCACGGCGGGCATGGCCCGTCGTAGCCGTAATAGTCGCCGGCCATCTCCTTGTCGTTCGCGAACCAGGCCGTGTAGTCGTTGATGCCATGTCGCCCGCCGCCTGGCGCGTTGGGTCCCGGCTTGCCGCGCGCTGTCACGCCGTCCGCATGCGCGCCGCGCGCAATTGCCGACGTCGATCGCGGGAGGTCGATCAGCACCCAGTGGAAGAACTCGACGCGCGGCAGCGTCGCGCTGATGCGACGGCCCTCCTGGTTGACATCGTCGGCGCGCGACGGGACGTCGGGGTCGTGGCAGATCAACGCGAACGACTCGGTGCCGGTCGGCGCGTCGCTCCACACGAAGTCGGGATTGCGGTTCAATGAAAGCGTGATGCGCGACGTCGGGTCCTGCTTGCAAAAGGCGTAGTCGGCCGGCATCGGCGCCGCGTCGGCGAACGCCGTCGTCGATAGTCTCATGCCCACTCCGTTCTAACGCGACGACTTTCCGGCACCGCGCGGCGCCGCCGCTTGCGGATTCATCGATTGCTGGGCGGCCGCCAGCGCCTCGAGCGACGCCTTCTGCAGCTCCAGCGTCTTGATGCTCATCTGAATCATGTTGAGGTTCATCGACAGCCAGTTCTCGACGATGCGAAGCTCGATGATCTTGCGCTCGATCTCGTTCGGGTCGAGCGCCGCGAACAGCGTTGCGGGATTGGGAAACGGCAACGCCTGCGCCTCGGGCGCGCCCGGCGCCGTTCCCGGCAGGCCGAAGCCCGGAATCGGCACGCCGAGCGGATTCCACATCTTCTGCATGAACGCCATCGCATCCTGCGGCGAAAACGGAAACGCAGGAGGCGTGCTCGAACTGCCGCGATCATCAGCCATCAATCGTCCTCCGAACCAAGTCGTGACGTCCGCTCGATCCGTTCGCCTGCGCGCATGAGCTAATATTCCCTCATGGCGGACACGGGCGCAACCTGGATCGCGCAGGTCGCGGCCATCGTCGGACCGGCGAACCTGATCACTGCGCCGGCAGATATCGGACCCTACGTTGTCGACTGGCGCGGCCGATTCCGAGGAGCGGCGCGCGGGGTTGCGCGGCCCGGCTCGACGCAGGAAGTCGCGCGCGTCGTCGAAATCTGCGCGCGCTGGCGCATCCCCGTCGTCGCACAGGGCGGCAACACCGGGCTGTGCGGCGCGGCAACCCCTGACGACAGCGGCGACGCGATCGTATTGTCCCTGACACGCATGAATCGCATCCGCGACGTGGATGTCGGCAACACAACGATGACCGTCGAAGCGGGCGTCACGCTTGCAGCGGCGCAAGTCGCGGCGACGGAGCGCGGTCTGCTCTTCCCGCTGTCGCTCGCCTCGGAAGGCAGCTGCACCGTCGGCGGCAATCTTTCCACCAACGCCGGGGGAACGGCGGTGCTGCGCTATGGCAATGCGCGCGACCTGACGCTGGGGCTCGAGGTCGTGCTTGCCGACGGTGCCGTCCTTTCTGCGTTGCGGGGGCTGCGCAAGGACAACACAGGCTATGACTTGAAGCAGCTCTTCATCGGCGCGGAAGGCACGCTCGGCATCATCACCGCGGCGGTGTTCAAGCTTTTCGCCGCGCCGAAAGCTCGCGTCACCGGATGGATCGCCGTCGACGACGTCGATCGCGCGGTGCACTTGCTGTCGCGCTTGAAGAGCCTTCTCGCCGATCGACTCGTCGCTTTCGAACTGGTCAGTGGCCTTGCGCTCGCCTTGTCGCGCAAGCACCATCCGGGATCGGCCGATCCGCTGCCCGGCCATGCCTGGTATGTGCTGGTGCAGATCGACGATCCGGGCGACCAGGCCGCGCTGCGCGAAGCGGTCTCGAACGCGCTCGCGAGCGCGATCGAAGACGGCCTCGCGCGCGACGCAACGATCGCGCAATCGGATGCGCAGAGCGCCGCGCTATGGGCGCTGCGCGAGAACATCTCCGAAGCGCAGCGTCGCGAGGGACCGAACATCAAGCACGACATCTCGCTGCCCATCTCGGCGATCCCGCGATTCCTGGTCGACGCGCAGAGCCGGCTTTCGGCCGCGCTGCCAGGCGTTCGCTTCGTCGTCTTCGGCCACCTGGGCGATGGCAACCTCCACTACAACCTTTCCGGACCCGAGGGCGTGGCGCCGGAACGGTTCATGGACAACGCGCCGACCGTTCATCGGATCGTCTACGATCTCGTCGATGCGGCCGGCGGCAGCATCAGCGCCGAGCACGGAATCGGCCAGCTCAAGCGCGAGGAGCTTGCGCGTTACAAGTTGCCGGTCGAAGTCGCCGTCATGCGAAGGGTCAAAGCCGCTCTCGATCCGCATGGACTGATGAATCCGGGGAAGGTGTTGTAGCAGATGGTGCAGAACCGTCGGAACAAGCAGAGCGGAGCGAATGTCGCTCGTTGTTGCGTGCCCTTTCCAGCGGCGGCCGACGGGCGCGGCGCGAGCAGCCCGCGAGGGGCCCCACGCGTCTCCTCTGCGCGAGGATCGCGGCGTGGAAAGTCCAAACGCGGCGTCGACACGAGATGGCCGACAAGCAGGCTTGCGCGAGCCACATCGGTGCAAGGAGGCCAGCCGCCCCTAGGCGCGCCGCCTGATTTCGCTCCCGACGCAAGAGGTGCGGTTCCGTCATCACGTCATCCACCGAGCCCCCGGACACCTTTTGCATCGGACTCCTAGTGGGCAAGATCATCTTCTGGATCGTCGTCTTCTTCGTCATCCTGTTCGCGTTGCGCATGCTCTCGATCGCGAAGAGCCGCTCGCGCGACGAAGCGAAGCGGGAGGCGCCGCGCAAGGCGATCCCGCCGGCCGAACCGACGGTGCGATGCGCGGAGTGCGGCGTGTTCCTCCCGAAGTCCGAAGCGACACCGATTGCCACAGGTCATCGTTGCGCAGACCCGTCCTGCCCTCGTCGACATTGACGAAGCGGCGCAGGATTGGGGATAGTCGCGGGGATGCTGCCGTCACCCGCGATTCCACCGTTCGAGCCGCCGCCGATGCCAGCGGTCGTCGCGGACTCGAACCGTCGCATCCTGTGGATCGTCGCGCTTTACCGGGCGACGTGCGGAGCCGTGCTGCTCGGCATCGCGCTGCTCGCGGACCTGCAGGCGTTGCTCGTCGCCTCGCCGAACACGTTCGTCACCGGGGCGGGGCTCTACTTCCTCTTCGCACTCGGCGCGTTGTGGTGGCTGCAACAGCAAGAGCGCCTGCCGTTGCCGTTGCCGGTGCTTTCGCTGATCCTGTTCTCGGCCGACATCTTCTTCCTTGCGCTCGTGGTCGTGGCCGGCGGCACATCGGTCGCGCCGTTGCCGATCCTCTTGTTCCCGCAGCTCGCGGCCGGAGGTTGGCTGTTGCGCACGCAAACCGCGTTCTTCCACGCGGCGCTCGCGACGGTCGTCCTGATCGGGCTCGACATCGTGCGCGCCTTCGAAGGCCGCATTCCGTACCAGTCGCTCGTCGCGACGGCGCTCGTCTGCATCGGCTATTTCGCGATGGTCGGCATCGCGGTGGCGCTCGGGCGATACACGAAGGCTTCCGAGGACCTGGCGGCGCAGCGCGGCATCGACGTCGCCAACCTCGAGCAGGTGAACCGGCTGATCATCCAGGACATGCAGGACGGCGTGCTCGTCGTCGACCTGAACGGCGTCGTGCGCGGACACAACGCCCAGGTGGCGCGGCTTCTGGGCGGCTTCGGTCGGATGCGCGGCGGCATGCGGCTCTCCGAGTTCAGCTCGGTGCTGCACGATTACTGGCGGCGCTGGCAGGAAGACCTGACCGAGCCGCTGCCGCCGTTCAAGGTCGACGCGACGCAGCGCCTGCTGCGCGTGCGGCTCGTGCGCATCGGCTCGGGCTTGAACGGCGGAACGCTGATCTACCTCGAGGATCTGGGACGCGCGCAATCCGAAGCGCAGCAGATGAAGCTTGCCGCAATGGGCCGGCTGACGGCGTCGATCGCGCACGAAGTCCGCAACCCGCTGTCCGCGATCAACCAGGCCGCGCAGCTTCTCGAGGAAGACGCACTGGTCGCGCGCGAAGGGACGCGGCTCCTCAACATGATCCGCAACAATGCGCGCCGTATCGACCGCATCGTCGGCGAGGTGTTGCAGCTCAATCGGCGCGATCGTCAGCAGCCCGAGCCCGTGCGGCTCGCGGAGTTCATGCGCGCCCTCGTGGACGAGGTCATCCAAGCCGAAAACATGCCGGCCGGCGCCGTGATCATCAACCTGCCCGAGGAGCTTTCCGTCTGGTTCGACCGCGGTCACTTGAACCAGATCTTGTGGAATCTCGTGCGCAACGCCTGGCAGCACTGCCAGAAAAAGGAAGGCAGCATCCGCGTGGCCGCGCGCGCCGGTTACATGGGCGACGCGGTGATCTGCGAGCTTGCCGATGACGGCCCGGGCATCCCTGCAGAGCTGCGCGGGCAGATCTTCGAGCCGTTCTTCACGACGCGGCCGGGCGGCACCGGGCTCGGCTTGTACATCGCTCGCGAGCTCGCCGATGCGAACGCCGCGACGCTCGAGCTGCTGCCGCGCACGCCGGGCGCCCATTTCCGCATGACGCTGAAGCGTGCGGCTCCCGGCGCTGAACGCTCGCGGCCGCCCGAAGGATTCTCCACCAAAGAGAAGTCGCTATGACCCGCAAATCCCGCGGACAACCCAAGGTGCTCGTCATCGACGACGAGCCGGATCTCCTGGAGCTCCTCGAGCTCACACTTTCGCGCATGGGTCTCGATACGACGCGCGCGGAGTCGGTCGCGGAGGCGATTCGCCTGCTCGATCGCGAACCTTTCGACTTGTGCTTGACCGACATGCGGCTGCCTGACGGCGAAGGGCTGCGCGTCGTCGAGCACATCAATCAGAAAGGGCTCGACGTTCCGGTCGCGGTGATCACCGCGTATGGAAGCGCCGAGAACGCCGTGGCGGCATTGAAGGCCGGTGCGTTCGATTACCTCGCGAAGCCGGTTGCACTCGAGCAACTGCGGGCGCTGGTCAAGCAAGCGCTCAAGGTGCCGGATCCGACGAAGCCGGCCGCCGGCTATCAGCTCCTCGGCGAGTCGCCGGCGATGGAGCAGGTGCGCAGCATGATCGATCGCCTGGCAAAGAGCCAGGCGCCGGTCTACATCAACGGCGAATCGGGCAGCGGCAAGGAACTCGCGGCGCGGATGATCCATCGCGGCGGTCCGCGCACCGAGCAGCCGTTCATCGCGGTCAATTGCGGCGCGATTCCCGAGAATTTGATGGAGAGCGAGTTCTTCGGTTACAAGAAAGGCGCGTTCACCGGCGCGGAAGGCGACCGCGACGGATTCTTCCAGGCAGCGAACGGCGGCACGCTGTTTCTCGACGAAGTGGCGGACCTGCCGCTCGCGATGCAGGTCAAGCTGCTGCGTGCCATCCAGGAAAAGAAAGTGCGCAAGGTCGGCGCGACGCAGGAGGAGCCGGTCGACGTACGCCTGATCAGCGCCACGCACAAGAACCTGGCCGGGCTCGTCGAAGCGGGCGAGTTCCGCCAGGACCTGTTCTACCGGTTGCACGTCATCGAGCTTTCGATGCCGCCGCTCCGCGAGATGCGCGAGGACATTCCCGTCATCGCGCAAGCGATTCTCGCCAAGCTCGCGCGCGGCGTACCGGCGCGACTGCACGCCGATGCGCTCGCGGCGCTCGAGAAGTATCCGTTTCCCGGTAACGTGCGCGAGCTCGAGAACATCCTCGAGCGGGGACTGTCGCTCGCCGTCGATGCGCAGCACATCACGGCGGACGATCTGCATTTGACGCCGGTTGCCGACGAAGCGGAGTCGCCGATCCCGCCCGGAGAGAAGTGGCCACTGCAGGACTATCTCGACCGCGTGGAGCGCGCGGCGATCAACGAGGCGCTGGAGAAGACGCGCTACAACCGGACGGCGGCGGCGAAGCTGCTCGGCATCACGTTTCGCGCGATGCGTTACCGGATGGAGCGGCTGGGCATCAAGTAGTCGCGCGAACGACGACATTGTCCGGCGTAACTCCCGACGGCTGGCTCGCCGGCGTGCGGCGCAGGCCGTCGCCGAACTGCGACGACCGCCCGGACGCGGTCGACGTGTCGCTCCTCGTCGTGCATAACATCTCGCTGCCGCCCGGGGACTTTCGTGGCGAGGAAGTGGAACGCTTCTTCACCAACCGCCTCGACTTCGACGCGCATCCGTACTACGCGACGCTGCGCGACCTGAGGGTGTCGGCGCACTTTCTGATCCATCGCGACGGATCGCTCGTCCAGTTCGTGCCATGCGGACGGCGCGCCTGGCACGCCGGCGTGTCGACGTGGAAGGGACGCTCGTCTTGCAACGACTTCTCGGTCGGCGTCGAGCTCTCCGGAACCGACGAGCGCTGCTACACGGCGCGGCAGTACGCGCGGCTCGCCCGTCTCGTAAAGACGTTGAGGACGCGCTATCCGCTCGCGGATCTCGTCGGCCACAGCGACATCGCGCCCGGACGCAAGACCGACCCCGGACGTGCATTCGACTGGCGGCGCTTGCGCACACTGCTCGGCGATGCAAAGCCCGCGCGGACGCGATGACCACGCTCTTGTCGTTGACGGCGGCCGGTCTCTACTGCGACGCCGGCGGATTCCACATCGACCCGTGGCAATCGACCGAGCGTGCGCTGATCACGCACGCGCATGCCGATCATGCGCGCGGCGGCAGTGCCGCGTACCTCGGCGCGGCCGAGGGTGCGCCTTTGCTCGCCGCACGATTGCCGCCCGACGCGACGATACAAACAATCGGTTACGGCGAGCGCCTGCGCATCGGCGACGTCGACGTTTCGTTTCATCCCGCCGGGCACGTGCTGGGCAGCGCGCAGATCCGCATTGCGCGCGGTGACGAAGTGGTCGTCGTTTCGGGCGATTACAAGCTTGCTCCCGATGCGACGTGCACGCCGTTCGAACCGGTTCGCTGCACGACGTTCGTCACCGAGTCGACATTCGGGCTGCCGATCTATCGCTGGTCGCGACCGGACGATGTGTTCGACGACATGCTCGATTGGTGGCGCGAGAACCAGCAGGCCCGCGTTGCGAGCGTTGTCTTCGCATACGCGCTCGGCAAGGCGCAGCGCATCGCGGCCGGGCTCGCCGCGCGCCGCACGCTGCCGGGACCGCTGTACTGCCACGGCGCCGTTGCGCGGATCAGCGACAGCTATCGCGCGGCCGGCGTTGCGCTGCCCGATATCGAACCGGTCGCGACCGCCGCCGCGGATACCGATTGGACGCACGCGCTCGTCCTCGCACCGCCGTCGGCGCAAGGCTCGATCTGGATGCGACGCTTCGAGCCGTGTCGAACCGCGTTCGCATCGGGATGGATGGCGATCCGTGGCACGCGACGCCGGGCGAACGTCGACCGCGGGTTCGTTCTCTCCGACCACGCGGATTGGAGCGCGCTCAACACGGCGGTCGACGAGAGCGGCGCAGACGAGATCTGGGTCACGCACGGCTATCGCGACGAGTTCGTGCGTTGGCTGAACGAGTCGCGAAGCGGCCGGCATGCGATCGGGTTGGCGACGCAATTCGAGGGAGACACGGGCCAGGAGCCTATCGACGGCTGACTGTTATAATGGCGGGTTATGCAGCTCGTTGCCGACTACTTCCCGCTGCTTCTTTTCTTCATCGCGTTCAAGTTGCAGGGGATTTACGTGGCGACGGCCGTCGCGATCGTCGCTTCGGTCGTGCAGATCGCGTACTTCAAGGCGCGCGGCAAGGTCTCGGCGATCCACTGGCTCTCGCTTGCGATCATCGTCGTGTTCGGCGGCGCGACGCTCCTGTTGCAGGACAAGACATTCATCATGCTGAAGCCGACGGTGCTCTACGCGACGTTCGGCGCGATCCTCGCGGTCGGCAAGCTTGCGTTCCGGCGCGATCTGATCGCGGTCCTGCTGAAGGACCTGGCGCTGCCGGCGCCGGTATGGTCGATCGTGACGTGGTCGTGGGTCGCGTTCTTCGGGGCGATGGCGCTGGCCAACCTCTACGTCGCATGGAATTTCAGCGAGGACACGTGGGTCAACTTCAAGGTCTGGGGCGGCATCGCGTTGTTCATGGTCTTCGCGCTCGCTCAGGGGCTGTGGCTGTCGCGGTACTTGGTCGAGGAGCGCTCGTGAGCGCAGGCGTTCCCGACTCCTTGCGCGAGCGCCTGGCTCCGCTCGATCCGGTTGTCATCGACATCCACGATGACAGCGCCGAGCACGTCGGGCACGCCGGGGCGCAAGGCGGCGCCGGGCACTTTTCGCTCACCATCGTGTCGAAGGCGTTCACCGGATTGTCGCGGCTGCGACGTCATCGCGTCGTTCTCGAGCGGGTCGGCGACCTCATTCCTTATCCGATCCATGCGCTTGCCATCAAGGCGTACGCGCCCGAGGAATTCGATGCAGCTTAACCAACAAAGGACGTATCTGATGAACAAGACCCGAATCGCTGCTGCGTTGCTTGCGACGCTCTTTCCGGTCGGCACGCTGCTGGCGCAAACGGCCACGCAGAAGCCTGCGCCGGCGACACCCGCAAAGCCCGCCGCTTCCGCGCCGGCACCCGCCGCAGCACCGGCGCCAGCACCGGCCCCCGGCGCAACCGCTGCGCCGGCGATGCCGCCGGGCAAAGCGCTGTACTCGAAGGAAACCTTCGATCTGCTGCTCCGCGAACGGATGGCGCAGGGCCAGCCGGACACGCCGGAGCTTCGCGCCGCCGTGCGTGACGAGCTCAACACGCGGGAACTGCTCGTGCGTGAGGCGCGCAAGAAGAACCTGCAGGGCAACGCCGAGATCAAGCAGCAGATGGAGCTTGCGTCGCAGACGATCCTCGTGCGGGCCTACGTCAACGATTGGGTGCGCAACAATCCGATCCCCGACGCGGAGCTCAGGAAGGAGTACGACTCGATCAAGACGACGATCGGCGACAAGGAGTACAAGGTCGCGCACATCCTCGTCGAGAAGGAGGACGAGGCGAAGCAGGTCATCACCGATCTGCAGAAGGGCGGCAAGTTCGACGAGATCGCGAAAGCGCGCAGCAAGGATCCGGGCAGCAAGGACCGCAGCGGGGACCTCGATTGGAACGCGCCGGCCAACTTCGTGAAGCCGTTCGGCGACGCGATGGTGAAGACCGAGAAGGGGAAGTTCACGCCGCAGCCCGTGCAGACGCAATTCGGCTGGCACGTGATCCGCGTCGACGACGTGCGCGACGCGCGCGTTCCGCCGTTCGAGGAAGTGAAGCCGCAGATCGCGCAGCGGATGCAGGCGCAGTGGCTGGATCGGTACCTGCGCGAGCTGCGTTCCAAAAACGGGGTCTGACGCGCCAAGGGCGAACGCGCGAGACACGCGCTCGGCTGCGCGCACCGCTCGTTGTTTCGTTGCCGGTATCCCTAAAGAGCGGAAAAACAATGACAGTGCAGCTGACTGGAATCCTGGTCCGCTCGACGAGTGCGGCGCCTATTCTATTCTCGCCCCGCTCGCCTTGATCACCGGCAGCCAGCGCTGATTCTCCGCGCGGATGAACGCGGCGAAGTCCTCGGCGCCGCGATCGCTGACCGGCGTTCCGGCTTCGGCGAACTTCTGTCGCACTTCCGGTTTCGCGAGGACCTTGCGAATCTCGCTCGATAGTCGCGCAACGACGGCAGGCGGCATCCCGGCCGGACCGACGATGCCTTGCCAGCCTGCGGTTTCGAGTCCTGGGTAACCCGCCTCGCGCACCGTGGGCGTCTCCGGAAGATTCGGATCGCGCTCCGACGACGTCACGGCCAGCGCGCGAAGGCGGCCGGCTTTGACGTGCGGCGTGAGGACGTTGCCGACGTCGATCAGAATCTGCGTCTGGCCGGCGATCAGATCGGTCACCGCCGGCGCAGAGCCCTTGTACGGCACGTGCACCATCGCGAGGCCGGCGATCTGGTTCAACAACTCGCCGTTCAGATGCGTGATCGAGGCGTTGCCGCCTGATGCGAAGTTGACCTTGCCTTCGTTCGCTTTCGCCCAGTCGACGAATTCCTTCATGCTGCGCGCTTGCAGCGTTGCCGGCACCGCGGCGACGAAGTACGTCGAAACGAGCTGGTTGATCGCCGTGAAGTCACGTACAGGATCGTACGGCGGCTTCGCCATCATGTTCGGCGCGAGCGCGAACGGGCCGATGTTCGCGATGATCAGCGTGTAGCCGTCCGGCGCGGCACGCGCGACTTCGGCGGCGGCCTGCACGCCCGCGGCGCCGGGCTTGTTCTCGACGACGACCGTCGTGTTGAGCGCTTCGCCCAGATGTTGCGCGACGAGCCGTGCGGTGAAATCGATGCCGCCGCCGGCCGGAAACCCGGCAATGAGCCGGATCGGTTTCGCCGGAAACGCCTGCGCTTGCGCGCCCTGCACCACGCCGAAAGCGGCGCAAAGCGCAACTGCCCACAACGTCGAGAGCAAACGCAGCATCGGAGTCCTCCTTCGCAGGCGCGGCATTATAGCGACGCACCAGCTTGCAGGACGCGGGGTGGGCTTGGCTATCCGCACGAACCTGATGCTAGACTGTGCACGGCTCGTGCGGGGAAAAACGGCGTCCTTTGAGACGCGGGAACCGGAGAGAGGGGAGGACGCATGGCGCTGATCCGCCATCCGAAGGATTTCTGGGCCGGCGTGCTGTTCATCGCCATGGGCGGCGGCGCGTTCCTGATTGCGCTCGACTATGCGGTGGGCAGCGCGGGCCGCATGGGTCCGGGTTATTTTCCGCGCGCGCTTGGCGGGCTTCTGGCGGTCCTGGGGTTGATCCTCGTGCTTCGCTCGTTCCGCTCGCAGGGCGACAAGATCCTGTTCCCGACGCTGATGCCGCTCGTCATTGTGCTGGCGAGCGTAACGGTCTTCGCGGCAACGGTCACGCGACTCGGTCTCGTCGTGGCGACCATCCTGATGGTGCTGGTCGCGAGTGGGGCAAGCCATGAGTACCGTTGGAAAGAGTCGATCATTGCCGCGGTGCTGCTCGCGGCGTTCGTCGTTCTCGCGTTCCGCTACGGGCTGAAGCTGCAGCTGCCGACGTGGCCGCCGTTCCTCGAGAGCTGACGCCATGGAACTCGTCTCCAACCTGGCTCTCGGCCTCGGTGTCGCTCTGACGTTCCAGAACATCATCTACTGCTTCTTCGGCGTGCTGCTGGGCACGCTGGTCGGCGTGCTGCCCGGCATCGGCCCCGTGCCGACGATCGCGATGCTGCTGCCGATCACCTATGCGCTGCCGCCGATCTCGGCGCTCATCATGCTGGCCGGCATCTATTACGGCGCGCAGTACGGCGGTTCGACGACGGCGATCCTGGTGAACCTGCCTGGCGAATCCTCGTCGGTCGTCACCTGCATCGACGGCTACCAGATGGCGCGACGAGGCAAGGCCGGCAAGGCGTTGTCGATCGCGGCGATCGGATCGTTCATCGCGGGCACGTTCGCGACGCTGATGGTGGCAGCGTTCGCTCCGCCGCTTGCCGAAGTCGCGTTGAAGTTCGGTCCCGCCGAGTACTTCTCGCTGATGGTGCTGGGCCTGATCGCGGCCGTCGTGCTGGCCAGCGGATCGCTGATCAAGGCGATCGGAATGATCATCCTCGGGCTGTTGCTCGGAATCATCGGCACCGACGTTAATTCAGGGCTGCAGCGCTACACGTTCGGCTTGCCCGAGCTGTCCGACGGCATCGGCTTCGTCGTGGTGGCCATGGGTCTGTTCGCGTTCGCCGAGATCATCATCAATCTCGAGCACCGCGGCCATCGCGAGGTGTTCACCGACAAGGTGTCGGGATTGCTCATCAAATGGAGCGAATTCAAGGAGGCGCTGCCGGCGATCCTGCGCGGCACGGGCATCGGCTGCGTGCTCGGCATCCTCCCCGGCGGAGGCGCGTTGCTTTCGGCGTTCGCGGCGTACACCGTCGAGAAGAAGATTGCGAAGGACGCGTCGCAATTCGGCAAGGGCGACATCCGCGGCGTCGCCGCACCTGAAAGCGCCAACAACTCGGGCTCGCAGGCGTCGTTCATTCCGCTGTTGACACTCGGCATCCCGCCGAATGCGGTGATGGCGTTGATGGTCGGCGCGATGACGATCCACAGCATCCAGCCGGGCCCGCAGGTGATGACGTCGAACCCGCAGCTGTTCTGGGGGTTGATTGCGAGCATGTGGATCGGCAATGTCATGCTCGTGATCCTGAACCTGCCGATGATCGGCTTGTGGGTGAAGCTCCTGCAGGTGCCCTATCGGCTGCTGTATCCGGGCATCCTCGTGTTCTGCTGCATCGGCGTTTACAGCCTGCAGAACAACGTGTTCGACATCTTCCTTACCGTGGGCTTCGGCATCCTCGGCTGGATCTTCGTCAAGCTCGAGTGCGAGCCGGCGCCGCTTCTGCTCGGCTTCATCCTCGGGCCGCTGATGGAGGAGAACCTGCGACGCGCGCTCCTGCTTTCACGCGGCGATCCGACAGTGTTCTTCACGCGGCCGTTGTCGGGCGTGCTGCTCGGCATGGCGCTGATCCTGCTCATCATCGTGGCGCTGCCCATGGTGCGCAAGAAGCGCGAGGCCGTGTTCCACGAGGAAGAGCCCGCAACCTGACCTCGTCGTCGCGGTTCACGTTCGACACGCGGCTGCCGTATCCTTCGCGGCGGCAGCCGCTGTACGCGCGCAATGTCGTCGCGACCTCGCAGCCTCTTGCTGCGCAAGCGGGGCTCGCGATGCTGGCGCGCGGCGGCAACGCAGCCGATGCCGCGCTCGCGACGGCGATCGCGCTCACGATCGTCGAGCCAACGACCAACGGCATCGGCAGCGATCTCTTCGCCATCGTCTGGAACGGCGACACGCTCATCGGCTTGAACGCGTCTGGTCGCTCGCCGGCAGCGTGGACGCGAGAACGCTTTGCATCGCATTCGCAGATGCCGGTCTACGGCTGGGATTCCGTGACGATTCCCGGTGCTGTGTCCGGGTGGGCGGCGCTCTCGCAACGCTTCGGCAGGCTTCCGTTCGCCGATTTGTTCGAGCCGGCGATTCGCTACGCACGCGACGGTTACGCGGTGTCGCCGATGATCGCGCAGATGTGGCAAAGGGCCGCCACTGTGTTGCCGCAGGACATGGGGTTTGGCGAGCACTTCATGCCCAGCGGTCGCGCGCCGCAGGCGGGCGACATCTATGCAAGTCGCATCCTCGCAAACACGCTCGAGGCGATTGCGCAAACGCACGGCAACGCATTCTATCGCGGCGCGCTCGCGGAGGCGATGGTCGCCCATGGATCGCGACACGGCGCCGTTCACACGTTGGACGACTTCGCGTCGCACACGGTGGACTGGGTCACGCCGATCACGCAACGTTATCGCGACGTCGACGTGCACGAGATGCCGCCGAATGGTCAGGGCATCGCCGCTCTGATGGCATTCGGCATGCTCGGCCATTTCGACCTCGGCGCGCTCGACCCGGACTCGGTCGAAAGCCAGCATTTGTGCATCGAGGCGATGAAGCTCGCGTTCGTCGATGCGCATGCTCAGGTGACTGATCCTTCGGCAATGCGGCTGCCCGCGCAATCGCTGCTCGATGCAGGCTATCTCGCCGAACGCGCACGATCGATCGATCCGCGCAAGGCGCAGCGCTTCGGCGCAGGTCGTCCTCCGCAGGGCGGCACCGTCTATCTCGCGACCGGCGACGCAAGCGGCATGATGGTGTCGCTGATCCAGTCGAACTACATGGGCTTCGGATCGGGCGTCGTCGTGCCCGGAACCGGCATCAGTCTGCAGAATCGCGCGCACGGATTCTCGCTCGAGCGTGGGCATGTCAACGAGGTTGCGGGCCGCAAGCGCCCGTTTCATACGATCATCCCCGGCTTTGTGACGCGCAATGGCGCACCGCTCGCCGCATTCGGCGTGATGGGTGGGCCGATCCAGCCGCCGGGGCACGTGCAAACCATCACACGGCTCGTCGACCATCGAATGAATGCACAAGCCGTGCTCGATGCGCCACGTTGGAAGTTGATCGGTGACGTCGCGGTCGAGCTCGAATCGACGGCGGCCCGTTCGTTGTTCGAAGGACTTGCTGCGCTCGGTCACGACGTCACCACGCCGGACGGCAGCCTCGGCTTCGGCTCGGGGCAGTTCGTCGTCAACGTCGACGGTGGCTACATGGCCGGATCGGATCCGCGGCGCGACGGGTATCCGGTCGGCTTCTAGCGATCAACGCCGGTCGTCCGCCGACGAGCGGCCGATCGAGGGTCTGGCATGGTGAGTTGCAGAAGCCGGCGCGTTCTGTTCGCTGGAGCGTTCCGTGCGCTGGCAAACCTTCGGGCTCGCCGCGTTCGCCGGCCTCGCCTTTCCGGTCCACGCCCAATTCTGCCCGGGGCAGTCGAGTAGTTGCGCCGAGAATTGGCGTCGCTCAAGACCGCGATACGCGCGGTGACGTCGCAGCGCTAGCGCGATTCCTCGCCGCGCTGCTTCAGCTCCGATAGCGGAAGCAGCTCCGGCAACTCGAGCCGCTTACGTCCCGGCTCGACGCGCAAGAGCGGCGGCACCGGCTCGAGCGTCGCGAGGCATCGACGCGTAAGCTCCTGGTAACTGCGCGTCCCCTCGATCTTCCACGCGAGTTCGGTGTCGCTCAACTCACGCAAGACTTTCGCCGGCACGCCCGCCGCCATCGTGCGTGGCGGGATCACCATGCCGGCCTTGACGAACGCCATCGCCGCGACGATCGCCGATTCGCCGACGACCGCGTTATCGTTGATGACGGCGTTCATGCCTACGAGCCCGTTGCGCTCGACGCGGCAGCCGTGCAGCACCGCGCCGTGACCGATGTGACCGTCTTCGCCGAGGATTGTGCCGGTACCGGGAAAGCCGTGCATCACGCAGCCGTCCTGCACGTTCGAGCCGGCGTGCATCTCGATATGTCCGAAATCGCCGCGCAGACTCGCATGCGGACCGACATAGCAACCGGGTCCGACGATCACGTCACCGATCAGTACCGCGCTCGGATGCACGAAGGCCGTCGGATCGACGACCGGCGTCACGCCATCGATCGCATAGACGGTCAATGTGGGTTGCATCCTTTCACCTCGTCATCACTTGTGTTACCCCAGCCACACGCGCGCATTGCGGAACATTCGCATCCACGGCGAGTCCTCGCCCCAGCTCGCCGGACGCCATGACATCTGCACGCTACGGAACACGCGCTCCGGATGGGGCATCAGGATCGAGAAGCGCCCGTCGGGTGTCGTCAACCCCGCGATCCCTTCGGGCGAGCCGTTCGGATTGAACGGGTAGCGCTCTGTCGCGTTGCCGTGCGCATCGACGAACCGCAAGGCGATGAACGGCTGCGCCGCGGCGCGCTGTGCGGCATCGTTGAACTCCGCGAACCCTTCGCCGTGGGCAGTGGCGATCGGGATGCGGCTTCCGGCCATGCTCGCGAAGAACAGGCTCGGCGAGCGCTGCACTTCGACGAGCGCCAGCCGCGCTTCGTACTGCTCGGAGCGATTGCGCACGAAGCGCGGCCAATGCGAAGCGCCGGGGATCAGCGCGTGCAGGTTGCTCATCATTTGACAACCATTGCAGAGCCCGAGCGCGAACGTGTTCGGGCGCGAGAAGAAGGCGCTGAACTCATCGCGGGCTCGCGCGTTGAACAGGATCGACTTTGCCCAGCCCTCGCCCGCACCCAGCACGTCGCCGAACGAGAAGCCGCCGCAGGCCGCGAGTCCCTGAACGTCGGCAAGATTGCAACGACCGCTCAAAATGTCGCTCATGTGAATGTCGATTGCCGAAAATCCGGCGCGAGTAAACGCAGCAGCCATTTCGACCTGGCCATTGACGCCCTGCTCGCGAAGGATCGCAACGCGCGGTCGCACGCCCGTCGCGATGAACGGCGCAGCGATATCCTCGGCCGGCTCGAACGTGAGCCCGACCGGCATCGGCGGTTCGTCGGCGTCGAGCAGCCGGTCGTATTCCGATTGCGCAGCCGACGGCAGGTCGCGTAACCGTTGCATCGCGTGCGTAGTCGACGACCATGCGCGATGCAGATCAATGCGCGACTCGTCGAGCAGCATTCCGTCGACGGTACGGATTCGGATCCGATGTCCGGCAACCGGCACGCCGAGCACGCATGCACGCAGGCCTTCACCGCGCGCGGATTCCAACAGAGCCTTGACGTCCGTGCTGCGGATTTGCACAACGGCGCCGATCTCTTCGGCGAAAAGCGCCGATAGCGGGGGCGCATCGATTCCGTCGAGCGCGAGCTCGAGTGCGCAACGCGAGGCAAACGCCATCTCGACCAGCGTGGCCAGCAATCCGCCATCGCTGATGTCGTGATAGGCGAGCACTGTGCCCTCGCTCCTGAGCCGCGCCATCATCGAGAACATCGCAGCGACGCGCTCCGCCGCGACGTCCGGCGCCCTCTCGCCGAGCTGGCCGAACACCTGGGCAAGTGCCGAGCCGCCGAGGCGGCGATTTGCGTCGCTCGCGTCGAGCAATACGAGCGCAGTCTCGCCGTCGTCGAGCCGAAGCAGCGGCGTCAACGCCGATCGAACATCGTCGGCCGCGGCGAACGCCGACACGATCAGCGAAACCGGTGCAGTGACCGCATGATCGCCGCGCGCATCGCGCCAGGTCGTGCGCATCGACATCGAATCCTTGCCAACCGGAATCGACACGCCCAGCGCGATGCAAAAATCGCGGACCGCTCGCACAGTATCGAACAGCGTCGCGTCCTCGCCAGGATGGCCGGCCGGCGCCATCCAGTTCGCCGACAGTTTCACGTGAGCAAGCGACGCGACGGGTGCCGCCATCAGGTTGGTCAACGCCTCGGCCACGGCCATGCGCCCCGATGCGGGTCCATCAATCAACGCGAGCGGCGTGCGCTCGCCGATCGCCATCGCCTCGCCGCGGTAGCAATCAAAATCGGCGAGCGTGACGCCGACGTCGGCGACCGGCACCTGCCAGGGTCCGACCATTGGATCGCGCGCGCACAAGCCGCCGACCGTTCGATCTCCGATGGTGACGAGAAACGTCTTGTCGGCAACGGCGGGGAGCTGAAGCACACGATACACGGCATCGCGCAACTCGACGTCGTCCAGCGTATTCGCTTCAAGCGCTCGTTCGACGCGCGATGCGCTTCGCATCATTCTCGGCGGCTTGCCGAGGATGACGTCGAGCGGAACGTCGACCGGATGGTTGTCGAATCGCGCGTCGGTGACGACGAGCTTCCGTTCCTCGGTCGTCGTTCCGACCACAGCGTAAGGGCAGCGCTCCCGCTCGCAGATCGATCGGAACGCCGGCAGTGCGCCCGGCGAGATGGCCAGCACGTAACGCTCCTGCGCCTCGTTGCACCAGATCTCGCGCGGCGACATGCCCGAAGCGCCAACCGGAATGGCGCGAAGATCCAACCGACCGCCGACGTGGGCGCCGTGGACGAGCTCCGGAAAAGCATTCGACAATCCACCGGCACCCACGTCGTGGATCGACCCGATCGGATTCGCTTCGCCGAGCCGCCAGCAGGCGTCGATCACCTCTTGTGCACGGCGCTGCATCTCTGCGTTGTCGCGCTGCACCGAATCGAAGTCGAGGTCCGCCGTGTTGGCGCCCGTCGACATCGACGACGCCGCGCCACCGCCGATGCCGATGCGAAGCCCGGGACCGCCGAGCTGGATCAACAACGCCCCGGGCTCGAGCGCACGCTTCTGCGCGTGACGCGCGTCGATGCTGCCGACGCCGCCGGCGATCATGATCGGCTTGTGATAGCCGCGCCATTCGCCGGCGACCTGCTGCTCGAAAGTACGGAAATAGCCAACGAGGTTCGGCCGGCCGAACTCGTTGTTGAACGCGGCGGCGCCTATCGGCCCTTCGAGCATGATCGCGAGCGGCGAAGCGATCCGGTCCGGCATGCCCGCAGTCGTTTCCCAAGGCTGCAACAGCGTGGGAATGCGCAGGTTGGAAACGGTGAAGCCGGTAAGCCCTGCTTTCGGCTTGGCGCCGACGCCCGTCGCGCCTTCGTCGCGTATCTCGCCGCCCGATCCCGTTGCAGCGCCCGGATACGGCGCGATCGCCGTCGGATGGTTGTGCGTCTCGACCTTGATCACCGCATGCATGAGCGTCGTGTGACCACCGTACTCGCCGCTCGTGGGATCGGGGTAGAAGCGCGAAGCAGTGGATCCTTCGATGATCGACGCGTTATCCGCGTACGCAACGATCGTGTGCTTCGGCGACGCCGCATGCGTGTCGCGGATCATGCCGAACAGGCTTTTCTGTTGCGCGCGGCCGTCGATCGTCCACTCGGCGTTGAAGATCTTGTGCCGGCAATGCTCGGAGTTCGCCTGCGCGAACATCAGGAGCTCGACGTCGGTCGGGTCGCGGTCGAGCGCGCGATAGCTCGCGTCGAGGTAGTCGATCTCTTCGGCGGAGAGGGCGAGCCCGAGCTCGCGATTCGCGCGTTCTAGCGCGGCTTTGCCCGCTGCGGAGAGTGGAATGCGCAAGAGCGGCTTGGGACTGACGAGCTGGAACAGCGTGGACGCGGTGTCCAGGTCGTCGAGCACGACCTCCACCATGCGGTCGTGGATGATCGGCAGAAGCGCTGCCCGATCGTCGGCATCGAGCCGTCCTGATCGCGTCGCGACGTCGAAGACGACGCCGCGCTCGATACGGTCAACCGCAGCCAGTCCGCAGTTGTGCGCGATGTTCGTCGCCTTCGACGACCAGGGCGAGATCGTGCCGGGCCGTGGCACAACGACGAGCGTCGCGGCGGCGCCGCCCGGCCGATCGCTTTCGCGCGGGCCGTAGGTCAGCAGCCGATCGAGCGTTTCCCGCTCATTTGCGTTCAACGGTCGCGTCGCCTCGACGAAGTGCCACCACGTCGCTGTCAGCGACTCGACGGCATGATTCGACCGCGTGGCGTTCAACGCATCGCGAATCTTCGTGATGCGAAACGGCGACAGTGCCCGCCGTCCGCGAAACGCTTGCAGAGTCATCGGATGACGAACGCGTGTTGCATCAGCGCGCATTCATCCGCGTCCGAAGACCTCGTTGATCTGCTGCGTCACGCGGACGAACGTCGTGCGCTTCGACAGCTCGCGCAACCGTCGCGCACCGACATACGTGCACGCCGAGCGGACGCCGCCGAGCAGTTCCGACGCCGTCTGGCTCACTGAACCGCGGAAGGGTACGAGCACTTCCTTGCCTTCGGCGGCGCGATACTCGGCGACGCCACCGGCGTACTTCTCCATCGCGACCTTGCTGCTCATGCCGTAGAACCGCCGAAACTCAAGGCCGTCGCGCACGATCGGCTCTCCGCCGGATTCCTCGTGACCGGCGAACATGCCGCCGAGCATCACGAAGTCGGCGCCGCCGCCGAATGCCTTCGCGATATCGCCCGGCGTCGTGCATCCGCCGTCCGCGCAGATGTGACCCTCGAGGCCGTGCGCGGCGTCGGCGCATTCGATGATCGCGGAGAGCTGCGGATAGCCGACGCCGGTCATCTTCCGCGTCGTACACACCGACCCCGGCCCGATGCCGACCTTCACGATATCGGCGCCCGACAGAATCAGCTCCTCGGTCATCTCACCCGTGCACACATTGCCGGCCATGATGACCAGATGGGGGTAGCGCTCGCGCAACTTCGCGACGAAGCGCACGAAGCTCTCGGTGTAGCCGTTCGCGACGTCGACGCACACGTAGCGGATCGTCGAATGCTCGCCGATCCCCGCCCGCTCCATCACTCGCTTGAACTTTTCGTCGTCGGCCTTCGCAATGCCCATCGAGTAGAACGCCGACGCCTTGCGCGACAGCGACGCGAAAAAATCCACGTACTGGTCGACGTCGTAATGCTTGTGCAACGCGGTCGACAGGCCGAACGCTTCGAGCGCGAGCGCCATCTCGATCGTGCCGATCGTGTCCAT
>DATLNR010000056.1:0-7699 GCA_035536655.1 Casimicrobiaceae bacterium | reverse complement strand
ATCGTTGTACGGCGCCGATGCGATCGGCGGCGTGATCCAGATCTTCACGCGCGACACCGCGGACCGTTTCACCGGCCACGCGAGCGCGGGTCATGGCACGCACGACACGCGCGTGCTTTCCGCGGGTTTGAGCGGACGCATCGGCGCGTTGCGCTTGTCGGTGCAGGCAGGCGGCCGGCGCAGCGAAGGCTTCAATGCGACCACCCCGGATGCGAGCTTCATCTTCGATCCCGATCGCGACGGCTACGAAAGCGAAGACGTCAGCGCGCGTGCGACGCTCGCCATCGCTTCGGGGCACGAGGCAAGCGTGCAGCTGCTGCGCAATCGCCTCGATGCGCAGTTCGACGGCGGCGAGGGCTTCGACGACCGGACGCTGACGACGATCGAGCTCTGGCGGTTCGAGAGCCGCAATGCGTTCACGTCCTGGTGGACGTCGAAAGCGTCGGTCGGGGAAAGCCGCGATGAATCCGTTTCGAAGAGCGCGTTCGGCGACTCGCCGTTTCGGACGCGGCAGCGGGAATACGCGTGGCAGAACGAGTTCGTCGTGCCGCACGGCACGGTGATCGTTGCCGCCGAGCGGCGCGAAGAGACCATCGACGAGGAGGCGGGCTTCGCCGTCCGCCGGCGCAACACGAACTCGCTCACCGCCGTGGGGCAATTTCAGCGCGATGCGCACGCTGTGCAGGCCAACATCCGTCATGACCAGTCCGATCGGCAAGGCGGTGAAACCACCGGTGCCATCGCCTGGGGATGGCAGTTCCGACCGGGATGGCGGCTGACGGCCGGCTATTCGACGGCGTTCAAGGCGCCGTCGTTCAATGATCTCTACTTTCCCGGGTTCAGCAATCCGGATCTCGAGCCGGAACGGGCGCGCAGCGTCGAGGCTGGGCTCCACTGGCAGCGGAACGTCGGCGATGTCCGGTTGAACGCGCGCGCGATCGGCTGGCGCAACGAGGTCGACGAGCTGATCGTGTTCCAGTGCGATGCGTCGTTCAACTGCCTGCCACGCAATGTCGCGAGCGCGACGCTTGCGGGTGTGACGTTTGGCATCGACGCCGACTGGCGCAACACGACCGTCAAGGCGTCGCTCGACGTGCAAAGCCCGAGGGACGACGAGACCGGGCGTTTGCTGCCGCGGCGCGCGCGTCGGCACGGGGCGTGGACGCTGCTGCACCGGATCGGGCCGGTCCGACTCGGCGTCGAAGGCATCGCGTCGTCGCATCGCTTCGACGACGCCGAGAACACGCGCCGTCTCGCCGGCTACGCGCTCCTGAATGTGACGGCGGAATGGCAGCTTCCGCACAACGTCACGCTGCTCGCGCGCGCGGACAACGTGACCGACCGCCGCCATGCGCTCGCATCGGGCTTTGCGACGCCGGGGACACAACTGTTCGCGGGCGTGCGATGGCAACCGTGAAGCTTGCGATGGCAGCGCTTGCCATGTCAGCCGTCGCCGAATCGGCGAGCGCGGCCATCAGTGTGCGCGACGACGCCGGACAGGCGATCACGCTGCGCGAGCCGGCGCAGCGCATCGTCAGCCTCGCGCCGCATGCGACCGAATTGATCTTCGCGGCGGGTGCGGGCGAACGACTCGTCGGTGTTCTCGCAGGATCGAGCCATCCCGACGCCGCGCGATCGATCCCCATCGTGGGCGACGCCCATGCGATCGACCTCGAGCGCATCGTCGTGCTGAAACCCGACCTCGTCGTCACGTGGCCGTACACCACGCCTGCACAGGTCGAGAAGCTGAAGCAGCGCGGCATCAGCGTTTTCGTCTCCGATCCGCCGACGATCGATGGCATCGCGACGAACATCGAGCGGCTCGGCATGCTCAGCGGAAGCGAAGCTGCGGCGGGCGAATCAGCGTCGCGCTTTCGTGCGGAGATCGCGAAAGCGCGGCATGAGAGCACGAGACCGCGTGTGCGCGCGTTCTATCAGATCTGGGCGCGGCCGGTGTTCACCGTCGGCGGTGGTCATCTGATCACGCAGGCCCTCGATCACTGCGGCGCGGACAACGTGTTCGCGAGCTTGCGCATCGCTGCGCCGCAGGTATCCGTCGAAGCGGTCGTTGCCGCGCGACCCGACACGATCATTGCGGGCGCTGATCGCGCGCAGAAGCCGTCCTGGCTCGACGACTGGAAGCGCTGGACCACGTTGCCGGCGGTGCGCGACCAGTTGTTGCAAACGGTCGACGCCGACAAGCTGCATCGTCCCGGCCCGCGCTTTGCGAGCGGTGTCGCGGATCTCTGCGCGGTGGTTGAAAAGGCGCGACGCGAGGTACCGAAAAACAATACCAACGCAGCAAAGTATTGAACGCATCCTGACCTCGACGGACGATTCGTGTCCCGAATCGATCCGCGAGGCTCATCATGCGAGTCAACGACGTCCACTCGCGCTTGAACGCGACCGACGTTGCCGCCGTCGTTGCCGTGCGATCCGTCGAAGACGTCGGGCGGGTGCTTGGTCGCGCCCGGGCGAAGCGCCTTTGCGTCGCAATCGCTGGCGGTCGGCACGCGATGGGCGGGCAGCAGTTCGTGCGCGGCGGCGTGCTGCTCGACATGACGGGACTCGATCGCGTCATCTCGTTCGATCCCGTTCGGGGCCTCATCGAAGTGGAGGCGGGCATCATGTGGCCGGCGCTCCACGATGCGCTCGTCGCGTTGCAACGTACCGACGATTCACGCTGGACGTTCCGGCAGAAGCAGACTGGTGCCGACCGCTTCACGATCGGCGGCGCGTTGTCGGCCAACATCCACGGCCGCGGCCTTGCGATGCCGCCGTTCGTCGCCGACGTCGAAGGGTTTACGCTCGTCGATGCCCGCGGCCACGTTCACTGCTGCTCGCGCAACGAGAATCGCCATCTCTTTTCGCTTGCAATCGGCGGCTACGGTCTGTTCGGTGTGATCGTAACGGTGACGCTGCGCCTTACGCGACGCTCATCGGTCCAGCGAATCGTCGATCTCATCGATGTCGGGGACGTGATGGCGGAAATCGACATGCGAATCGCCGAAGGGTGCCTTTACGGCGACTTCCAGTTCGCGATTGATTCGTCGAGCGACGACTTTCTGCGGCGTGGAATCCTGTCTTGCTATCGCCCGGTCGCGCACAGTCCGGGCGCGCCCGATCGACAGTCCTATCTATCCGAGCGCGATTGGCAGCGCCTGCTCCATCTCGCGCACGTCGACAAACGATCCGCGTTCGATGAGTTCGCTTCGTTCTATCTGTCGACGGCGCGGCAGGTCTATGGCTCCGACGACCATCAGCTCGGCTACTACCTGGACGGCTATCACACGAAGCTCGATGCGCGGCTTGGGCACTGCGGCAGCGAGATGATCGGGGAGCTTTATGTGCCGCGGGGCAAGCTCGTCGAGTTCCTGAGCGCTGCGGCTCAGGCGCTTCGCACGACGAACGCTGACGTCATCTACGGCACGGTGCGATTGATCGCCCGCGACCAGGAAACGTTCCTGCCGTGGGCGCGCGATGACTATGCGTGCGTGGTATTCAATCTGCACACGCCGCATACGGTCGGAGGCGTCGGGCGTACGGCGACCGCTTTCCGCGCGCTGATCGACGCCGCGACGATGCGTCAAGGGAGCTTCTACCTCACCTATCACCGCTACGCCACGCGAAGCCAGGTCCTCGCGGGCCATCCGCGCTTCGAAGCCTTCGTGCGTGCGAAGGAGGCGTTCGACCCGGACCTGCGCTTCCAGAGCGACTGGTACCGTCACTATCAGCCAACGTTCCGCGGACCGGCGGTAGCGATCGTTTAGCGGAACGACCCCAAGCCGCTGGCCCGCTGCCCCCGAAGGGACGCAGTCAGTGGCTTGGGGCGGCCCGGCGCCACTAACGCGGAACGAACGCCCGCAAGCCATCGTGCTCGAGCTCGGCGAGCGACCGGCCGAACAGCGTCGACAGCGCATCGCGCGTCAGCAGCGCTGACGCGTTGCCCGCGCGCGCAGCGCCGTTTCCGACGATGATTGCATGATCGCAATAACGCGTTGCGAGATGCAGGTCGTGCAGCACCATGACAAGCGATCGCGAATGCGCTTTGATGATGCCGACCAGGACGTCGAGCGCGGTCGCCTGCTGGCCGACGTCGAGGTGCGACGACGGCTCGTCGAGAAGCAGCAGCGGCGTGTCCTGCACTAGCAACGTCGCCAACGCGGCCCGCCGTCGTTCGCCGCCGGACAGCGAACGCACGTCGCGCTGCTCGAGACGTGCGACGCCGAAGCGGGAGAGCGCCTGTCTCGCGAGCGAGATGTCCCCGTTTCGCTCCCACGCGAATCGCGACAGATACGGATGGCGGCCGACGAGCACCGTTTCCAGCACCGTCGCGGGAAATGCGTCGTACGAGTCCTGCGGCAGCACGGCCCGGATCAACGCGCGCTCGCGCAACGAAAGCGATCGCACGTCGCGTCCTTGATAGTGGACCTCCCCCGCATCGGCTTCAACGAAGCCGGCCAGGGCGTTCAGCATCGACGTCTTGCCCGCGCCGTTCGGCCCGACGATCGCCCAGCACTGTCCGGCTTCCACGTCGAACGAGAGATTCGAAAACAGCGACCGGCCGCCGATCCTCATCGCAAGCGAGCGCGCGGAGAGCAATGCGGTCGTCGTCATCGGCCGCGATTCAGCAGGACGAGAAACGCGGGCACGCCGATCAGCGCCGTGACGACGCCGACGGGCAGCTCGATCGGCGCGAACAGCGTGCGCGCCCCGGTGTCGGCGATCACCAGCAACGTTCCTCCGGCAGCGGCCGACGCCGGCAGCAGCAAGCGCTGGTCGTTGCCGAACGCGAGCCGGATGGCATGCGGAACGATCAATCCGACGAACCCGACGCTGCCGGCCGTGACGACGGCGGCCGATGTGGCGATCGCCGCAATCACGTAGATCACGAACGATGTTCGACCAACGTCCACGCCAACCGCCGTGGCATCGAAGTGCCCACGCGCGAGCGCGTTGAGATCGCGCGCAATGGCGAGTGCCGCCATCAGCGTGATGACGAGCACGACGATCGGAATCGAAGGATCGCCGGCGCTGGAAAGATCGCCGAGGAGCCAGTAGATCATTCCCTTGATTTGCGTCGCGGGCGCAAGGACGAGCATCAGGGCAATGATTGCACTCCATCCCGATGCAATGACGACGCCGGTCAGCAGGAGACGCGTCGGCGCCCAGACGGCGCGCTCGACCTCGCCCCGCGCGAGTGCAAAAACGATCAGCGTCGACGCAAGTGCGCCGACGAATGCGGCCGGCGCCACGAATGCCGCCGCGCCGATCACAAGCGCGGCAAGCGATCCGACGGCGGCGCCGCCGGAAATGCCGAGGATGTACGGGTCGGCCAGCGGATTGCGCAACAGCACCTGCATCAGCGCGCCGGCAAGGGCGAGCAACGCGCCGACGGCAAACGCCGCGACGGTTCGCGGCATCCGAAGCTCACGCACGACCGTTGCCGCTTCGGCGTCTGCATTGCCCGCCATCGCGGCGAGGATGTCCGATGCGCCCACGCGCACGCTGCCACTTGCAAGCGACAATGCGAACGCAGCGCAGGCCAGGGCGACGAGGGCGGCCAGCGTGGCGAGCGTCCGACCGAGTGTTGTGGGAGCGCGCATCGCGGGCCGCGTAAGTGGAACGACGATTATAGGAGTGCGGCCGTCGTCCTATAATCGTCGCGCGATGAGCAAGGCGTTCACACGCGAGAACGATGCAGTCGACGAGCTCGACGATGATGTCGAGCCGTCGCCGTTGCCTGTCGGGTCGCGCAACTACATGACGCCAGGGGGCTTCGCACGATTGAAGGGCGAGCTCGACGAGCTCACCGCGAAAGAGCGTCCGCAACTCGTCGCAACCGTCGCGTGGGCCGCGAGCAACGGCGATCGCTCGGAGAACGGCGACTATCTGTACGGCAAGAAGCGGCTGCGCGAGATCGACCGCCGCATCCGGTTCCTCGTGCGGCGGCTCGACCAGGCGGAGATTGTCGATCCTTCGGCGCCGCGCGACGAGGATGCCGCGGATCGCATCTTTTTCGGCGCGACGGTCACTATCCGCAATCCACAGGGAACCGAGCGCACATTGTCGATTGTCGGCATCGACGAGACCGATACGGCGCGTGGCTACATCAGCTGGATCTCGCCGATGGCTCGTGCGCTGATGCGCGCGCGGGAGGGCGACACGGTGACGTTGCATACACCGGCCGCCACCGAGCGGATCGAGATCGTCGAGGTCGCCTATCAGCCGCTGGCGACCGGTGGCGGGACGGCGGATTGACGGGCGCGCCGCGTTTCCCCACTATGCGAGCGCCATGGATGCCGATCTGACCGTTCTCGAGCAGAAAGTGATCAGGATGATCGCGCAGGTGAATGCGTTGCGCGAGACCAATGAAACGCTCGAGCGCGAGCTCGTCGACGCGCAGGCGCGCAACCGCACGTTGACGTTGCGAATGCAGGCCGCGGGAAGCCGGCTCGATGCGCTCCTCGCACGAATGCCCGGAGATGGTGCATGAGCGCCGCCGGGCTCAGCCCTGCGGAGACGCTGCAACTCGACGTATCGATCCTCGGGCGCGACTACCGCATTGCGTGCAAGGAGGACGAACGCGAAGCGCTGCTGCAAGCGGTCGCGCACCTCGACACGCGCATGCGCGAGATCCGCGACACCGGCAAAGTGGCCGGCATCGATCGAATCGCAGTGATGGCGGCGCTCAACATCGCCAACGATCTGTTGCGGGAACGCAAATCGGCCGAACGGTCGCGAAGCGCGTCGATTGACGCGTCCGAAGCGCAGCGTAGAATCCGCGACATGCAGTCGGCGATCGACGTCGCGCTCGCCGGACAGGAAAAGTTGCTGTGAGCATCTTGATCGAGAGGACCTCGACCCCGAACTGACGATCCATCCCTGCTGTGTTCGAGAGCCGCCTTAGCACTCCTTGAACCAATGCCATATGGCGAGGTCGCCTCGAGTCCACTTGCGAGCCTGTGTGCGTTCCCACGCGGAAGCGCCTGACGGCTCCGGCTCGGCGACCACCTTGAACCTCGGTTCAGGGTGAGGGCGGCACGGCACAAGCGGGGACCTTCACGACGACGCGGCGCCTTCGGGCGCCGCGTTGCTTTTGAACGTTGGCTATGCAATCAGCGGGCGTTGCGCATCATCGCGGTGGATCGGCGTTGCATCTCCTCGGGACTGACCTCCTCGATCGAGTGCCCGATGTTCCACTCGTGCCCGAACGGGTCGCCCACCGTTCCCGAGCGTTCGCCGCAGAACGCGTCCTCGGCGGGCCGACGTAGCTACGGATGCAGGAGTTTGACGCATCCGCATGAAGGCCCGTTGAGTACCCGCCTTCGTGCATCGCCGTGCTACTGTTTCCCAAGTGGAGGGGCATTGGGAAGTAAGAGCAATGCGCTACTGGCTGATGAAGTCCGAGCCCGACGAGTTCTCGATCGACGACCTCGCCCGGGCGAAGAACCAGACGACGGCGTGGTTCGGCGTGCGCAATTTCCAGGCGCGCAACTTCATGCGCGACCAGATGAAGGTCGGTGATCTCGCGCTCTTCTACCATTCGAGCTGCCCTGAGCCGGGCATCGCGGGCATCGTCAAGGTCGTTGCAGCCGCGCATCCGGACGAGAGTCAGTTCGATTCGAAGAGCCCTTACTACGATGCCAAGTCGACGCGCGAAGCGCCGCGCTGGGTCAACGTCGACGTGGCGCTCGTT
>DATLNR010000055.1:0-45271 GCA_035536655.1 Casimicrobiaceae bacterium | reverse complement strand
AGGCAGATCTTGGCGGTGGTGCCGCCCATGTCGAACGACAGCACCTGCGGCTGCTCGAGGGAGCGGCTGTGGCGCGCCGACATCAGCGCTCCCGCAGCCGGGCCGGATTCGAGCAGGCGCACCGGATAGCGGCGCGCCATGTCGGGAGTCAGCGTGCTGCCGCTCGAGCTCATGATCAGGAACTGGCCGCCGAAACCCGACGCGGCAAGTCCCCGTTCCAACCGATCGATGTAGGCGTCGACGAGCGGCTGCACGTAGGCGTTGAGGCATGCGGTTGTCCATCGCGCGTATTCGCGCGCGAACGGAAAGACGATGGAGGACGCCGATACCCGCAGCGCCGGAAAGCGTTTGTCGAGCCACTCCACCAGTGCAAGCTCATGCGCGGGATTGGCATACGAGTGCAGCAGGCAGACGGCGATGCCGCGCACCCCGTCGACGGCGATCGCCTGCTCGATCTGCCCGGCGAGCCCATCGATGACAAGTGGGCGCCGCACGCTGCCGTCCATCGTCATCCGCTCGTCGACCTCGAAGCGCAGCGACCTCGGCACCAGCGGCGCGGGAAACCGGATGCGCAGATCGAAGAGGTCGTAGCGTTGTTCCATCGCGATGTCGAGCACATCGCGGAATCCGCGCGTGACCACCATCGCCGTCGGCGTGCCACGCCGCTCGATGACGGCGTTGGTGACCAAAGTCGTGCCGTGCACGATCATCGACACGTCGGTCGCGTCGATGCCGGCGAGCCGGGTCAGCGTTGCCACCCCATCCAGCACCGCTTGGTCGGGGGCCGACGGCGTGGTGAGCGACTTGTGCGTGACGATCTCGCGCCGCGCGTCGTCAAAGAGGGCGAAGTCGGTGAACGTGCCGCCGATGTCGATCCCGATACGATAGGTCATGCAGTGATCGTCCTATCTGTTGCGGTGATTGAAAGCTGCAAGGGACGGGAAATGACGTGCTCATGCGGAGGGCAGCGCATCGCGCACGATCGTAAGCGCGCGCTCGATCTGCGCCGCGGTCACGCCGCGATAGACGATGAAGCGAATCCGTTGCGCGTTGTAGGGCAGGACCAGAAGTCCCCGCGTGGCAAAGCGCGCGCAGATATCGGGAGCGTCATACGGGGGCTGCGCACGGACGATGACCATGTTCGTGCGCAGCGGCATCGCCTCGACTGCAATTCCCGGTTGCGTGGAGAGCCCTTCCGCGAGCCGGCGTGCCAACGCGTGGACTTCGGCGAAATGAGCGAAGTCGTCAAGTGCGACAAGCGTGGCCGCCGACGAGGGGCCGGTCGGACGAATGCCTCCACCCAGCCGCTGGCGAATGACCAGCGCGGCCTCGATGGCGGCACCACTACCCGCGAGGGCGGCCGCGATCGGCGCGCCGAACCCCTTGTTGAGGCTGATCGAAACGGTACTGAAGCCGGCCGCGAGTTCGGCGGCCGACGTTTCGAACGCGCACGCGGCGTTGAACAGGCGTGATCCGTCGAGGTGCAGGCCGATGTTGCGCCCGCGCGCCAACGCGACCACGGCCGCGACCTCGTCGCGCGGCAGCGGGACGCCGCCGCCGCGATTGTGCGTGTTCTCGAGCACGCACAGCCTGACCGGTGGCCGCTGGGCGTCTCCGCCATCTGCGAACGCGCACGCCCATGCATCGATCGGCGGCAGCGCGCCCGGCGCGCCCACCGACGTCATCACCAGACCGCCCAGTGCCGCGCCGGCACCCGCCTCCGAGACGAGAACATGCGCGCCGTCCTGGGTCACGACGCGCGATCCCGGCGGCGCCCCGATCATCATCGCGGTCGTGTTCGCCATCGTGCACGTGGGAAACACAAGTGCATCCTCCGTCCCAACGAGCTCGGCGATGCGTGCTTCCAGGCGGCGCTGCCACGGGTCTTCGCGAAGGCCGAAATGGCGCGAGTTTTCGGCAGCGGCCGACGCCGCGAGCATCGCCGCGGTCGGGCGTGTCAGGAAGTCGCTGCGTAGGTCGATGGTTTCCACGGTCCACCCGAAACCGTTGCGTGTCGTCGCAACACATTGCAAGCCATGCCGCGATGGAAGTCGGTTCGCACGTGACTAATTTTTCATGCTGGCGACAAGCCACAGCGCCAGGTCGGGAAAGAAGTAGAGCAGGAAGGAAAGCGCGCTCAGCATCATCGCGTAAGGGAGTGACGCCCACGCAATCGTCGTCAACGGCACATCGCGGGCAATCGACTGCACGGCGAACAGGTTGAGCCCGACCGGCGGCGACAATTGCGCAAGCTCGGCCTGGATCACGAGGATGACGCCGAACCAGATGTCGTTGAAGCCCATCGCATGCAGCGTCGGATAGAGCACCGGTATTGTGAGCAGCATCATCGAGATGCCGTCGAGAAAGGTGCCCAGGACCAGATACAGAACGAAGAGCGCCGTAAAGAAAACAAGCGGGCTCAGCTTGAGCTCGACCAGGTACCGCGCTATCTCTCGCCCGATGCCTGCCTGCACGACCGTGAAGCTCAGAATCTGTCCCGCGATGATGATCAGCAGCACGACGCTGCTCACGGCGACGCTCGTGATCAGCGATCGCTCGAACTTCTTCCACGTCAGCTCGCGGTAGAAGGCGCCGAGCACCAACGCGACGAGACAACCAAATCCTGCGGCCTCGGTCGGCGTGACGACGCCGAAGTACATTCCGCCCACGATTGCGAAGATCAGCGTTGTGACGGGGACGCACTGCCAGAGCGCAATCAGCCATTCGCCCCACGTATGTCTTGGCACCTTGACCGGCACCAGGCTCGGGTCGCGAATCGCGCGCCATGCTACATACGTCATGAACATCACGACCGCGATCGCACCGGGGATGATCGTGGCGATGAACAGATCGATCACGGATTGCTGAACCACCGCCGCATAGACAAGCAGAAAAATGCTGGGCGGGATCAGGTTGCCCAGCGCCCCGCCGCCGGTGAGCGTGCCGAGCGTGAGCGCGTCGTGGTAGCCGCGCCGGCGCATCTCCGGCAGCGCCACGGTGCCGATCGTCAGGGCGGTGGCGGTCGAGGAGCCGGAGATCGCGGAAAAGAGCGCGCAGGCGATGATGTTCGCTTGCGCGAGGTTCCCCGGAAAGCGATTCAGCAGAACAGCGACACCCTGGTAAAAGCGGCTCGATGCGCCGCTGCGCAGGATGATTTCGCCCATGAGGACAAAGAGTGGAATGGCTGTGAGGGTGAACGAATTCACCGTGTTCCACACGATGTCGCCCAGACTCGGCCACAGGAGCGTGCCGTGCAGCAACGTGATGCCCACCAGGCCGACCAGGCTCATGGCGGCCACCACCGGAACGCCGATGAGGATCGCGCCGCCGAGTAGAACGCTGTAAAGGAGAAGCGTGACCTGCCAGCTCATCCCACGACGTCGACAACTTCGTCGCCGCGCCGCGGCGAAAGACCCAGCAGGCGGCGCAGAATTTCCTCCATATAGGCCAGGCAAAGCAGCGCGTAGCCGAACGGCAGGATCAGCTGCGGCCAAACGAGCGGCGTGGCGGACGGCTGAATCGAGACCGTACCGAACCGCGCGCTGCTGGCGACGAGCAGGTACGTGGAATAGAGCAGCACCGAGCTGACGGCGAGGCCAATCAGGGCCGCGCAGATGCCGGCCAGGTTCGCTGCCCGCGGCGACAGGCGATCGACTATCCACGTCATCGACAGGTTGCGATCCGCCCGCAGCAGGTGTACCGCGCCCAGCATCGTGATCCAAGCCATCAGATACCCGCCGTACTCGTCGGCAACGAGCGTCGATCCACCGAAGAGATAACGCGCCGCAACCTCCACATTGATCAGGATCAGCAGCGCGACGAGCAGCAGTGCCCCCAGTCGACCCAGGACGAACTCCGTCGCAGCGAGAAGACGATCCAGCCGTTTCATCGCTGCGCCGGAGTTCTGTGTCCTAGTCGGGGCAGACGGGAGAGGGTACGTTTTCAGGTCGCGCCACAGGCCTTCATCGCGCCGTCGACCAGCGCTCTTCCAACCGTCCCGTGACTCTTCGCCCAGCTGTCCCACATCGGCCGCATCATCGCCTGCGCACGCTTGCGGTCATCGGCGGTGGGTTCCACGAGGTTGACCTTGTTCGCCGCCAGATTGCGCCGGGCATTCTGGTCGCCCTCTTCGGACATTGTCCGGTAGCGCGGCGCGTACTCCTTCATCTTGGCGAGCAGCGTGCTGCGCACATCGGGGGGCAATTTGGCCAGTTCCGCCGCGTTCACCAGCATTACCTGGTGGCCCATCGTCATATTGACCATATACCCGGTTCGCACGAGCTCGTAGGCCTTCCAGTCGTTGGCGGAGAACGCCGAGGTGATCGCGCCGTCGATCACCTTGCGCTCGAGGGCCGCAATGACTTCGGCAGAAGTGATCGAGACGGCACTGCCGCCCAGGATCTTCATCATCTCGACCTGTTCCGGGTTCCACGCCCGGACCTTTGCGCCCTTCAATTCGTCGAGTCGCGTCATCGGCTTGTTCAACCATATGTTCTGCGGCGGCATCGTCCAGTGAATGCCGACCAACAACCCGAACTTTTTCATGAGCTGTTCGTCAGCGACCGCCGCGACTGCTGGCAACGCGCGGTCGAATTGCTCGTAACTGGTGCACAGGAACGGCAGCTGCAGGACATTGAGGTCTGGCACGTCGCCGGATGCGAAACCCACGGCGACGTCGCCCATTTGCACTTGATTGCTCGACACGATGCGCAGCACATCGGGCGCCTTGTATGGCAACTCGCCCGCCGCGTAGACAGTGAGCTTCAGCTTGCCGCCCGTGGCCTTGGTTACGTCTTCGGCGAAGGCGCGGGTCAGCTTTGTGGGGCCGTCGTTGACGGGGAAATAGGTGAAGTAGCGCCATTCCGTTGGTGCCTGCGCGCCCGCCATGCCCGCAGCCAGCGCAAGCGCGAGCGCGACGGTGCGCGCAAAATTCCGACGAACCACGATCGAACCATGCATGGGTTTTCCTCTGTCCGCCTGCCGTAGCGTGGCAGTGGACCGATACTAAGGTCAGTCCCCGGGTGTTGCAAACGCGGCAAATCGCCGACGATTTGTGCGTCGACGCGTGAACACCGGGCTGGAGTCAATGACCAGTCGCTCAGCGCTTGGTATCCACGGGCAGAGACCTCGGCTGGGCGGCCGATTCGGCGGTAGCGAAGCGCCCGGCTTGCTCGTAGAGCGCGGTCATCGTGCGCAGAAAACCGGCGGACTCGCGCACCGTATCGCGACAGCCGGACCAGGAGAGACTCGGCACAAGGAAATTCTCCCGCACGACGCGATGCGCGATGCAGGCCGATTCGCCGGTGTCAGTCGTTCGGAAGTGCCGCTCGCGTCCCTTGGGCTCGACCCGCACGAGGTTCGCGGCGGCCAGTTTCTTGAGCGCGTAAGCGACGAGATGCGTGTCGTCGATGTTGAGCACCATGCAGATCTCGGCCAGCCGGCGTCCTCGGGCACGGTGATTCACCGCGTGCAGCACCAGGATGTCGAGTGAATTGAGGCCGCGAAACTTGGCCGCTTCCATGCAGTGCTCGACCCAGCGCTGGAAGCCCTCGCAGATTGATTTGCGTCCGCCGGGGCGCGCGCGCCTTGGTCCGTGGTGCCGCGCCTGGCGCGCGGAGAGGCTCGACTCATCGGAGCTTTCCAGTTGAGTGAAGGCGTGAAACCACGCATTACCCGGCATGATTCTTCGCTGCTCGATGCGAACCACTGGTGCAGCCGCGGCCCGTCCGACCGGACGCACACAAGGCTACGACCAGTCGGCTTTCCGCTTGTCCAGGAACGCGGCGACCCCTTCGCGCATCTCGGGCGTGCCGATGCCGGCAATGTGCTTGTCGGTCGCGGCCGCCAGCGCCTCGCGATACGAGAGCGCTTCGCACTCCCTCACGAACTGCTTCGACCGGCGGATCGCCACGGCGCTACCGCGGAAGAGATCCCCGAATACCAGGTCGCGTTCGGCGTCCAGACGGTCAGCGGCAACGGCGCGTGTAATGATTCCGAGGTGCACCGCTTCCGCGGCGCCGATCCTGCGTCCCGTGAGCAAGAGATCCAGCATCGCCTTCTGGGTCATCGTATTCAGCATCGTCGGCACGGCGCCGTAAGGCGTGATGCCGTGCTGGACTTCCGGATAGCCGAACTGCGCGCCTTCGTCGGCCAGTGCAATGTCGCTCCAGCTCGCGAGCATCGTGGCGATCCCGAATGCGTACCTCTCGATCACGCTGACGACGGGGTGCGGCGAGAAGTAGATCGCCTCGTTCATCTGCCGCATCGCGTGGTACATCCGGGCAGCCGACTCGGGACCCGCCGATTGCAGCGCCTTGAGGTCGCCAAGATCGCGGCCCGCGCAGAACACGCCGCCGCGGCCGCGCAGCACGATCACGCGGCAGGTCGCGTCTTGCGCGAGATGCGGCATCGCTTCGCACAAGCCGAGGATCATCGCATCCGATAGTGCGTTGAGACGGCGCGGGTTATCGAGCCAGATCGTCACCACGCCACTTTCGCTTCGCTCGACGTCGATTCCACTCACGGTAATCGCTCCTCGCATTCTCGCTCGAATCATAGGGTAGACCCGACGTCCCGCCCCTTGTCGCGAACGTCAACGGGGTGTAAAACCGCTCGATCGGTCCTCGCCCCGGACCAATAAAACAGCCACGAGGAGAAGCGCCATGTGGACCGCCGCCATCGCGCGCATTGCCGTCGTCGTCGCGGCCATCGTTTCCCAAGGAACGGCGCTGGCGCAGGTCGGTTCGTTCCCCGATCGCCCGATCAAGTTCATCGTTCCGTATGGGCCAGGCGGCACCGTCGATCCGACGGCACGAACGCTCGCAGCGCGCGCCGCCGAAATCCTCGGCCAGCCGGTGGTCGTCGAAAACAAGCCCGGCGCAGCCGGATCGATCGGCACCGATTTCGTCGTTCGGGCACCCGCCGACGGTTACTCGGTTCTGATCCACACCAACGTCGTCGCCAGCGAACCGTGGCTCAAGCCCACGCTGACCTACAACTTCCTGAAGGACATGACGCCGCTCGTGACGATCGACGAGACGCCGTTCGTCGTGCTCGTAAACCCGGCGCTGCCTGTGAATTCAGTCAAGGAGTTGGTCGAGTACGCGAAACAGCGTCCGGGCCAGCTCAACTACGGCGCGTCGGGCATCGCGTCGTCGGGACACTTACGCGGCGAGCAGTTCCAGCTCGAAACCGGCACCAAGCTGGTATTCGTACCCTACGTCGATGGCGGGGCCACATTGCGCGGCCTGCTCAGCAACGAAATCCAGGTCGCCTTCGACACGCTGCCGGGCTCGATCGGCATGATCCAGGGCGGCAAGCTGCGCCTGCTTGCCGTCGGAAGCTCCGAGCGGTGGTTCCTCGTGCCTGAGACGCCGACGACGAAGGAATCCGGTTTGGGCGCGCTGGTTCCACAGTGGATTGGCGCCTATGTGCGCGCCGATACGCCGCCGGCGATCATCGCCAAGCTCGCGCGCGCGCTGAAAGACGCGACTGACGATCCGAAGGTGAGGGAGCAGTACCGGAAGCTCGGTTTCGAGACCGTCGGCGCCGGCCCGCAGGAGACGGCGAAGCGCCTTCGGGAAGAGACCGAGATGTGGCGCAAGACGATCGAAGCGGCCGGCATCAAGGCAGGCTGAGTCTTTCAAGGAGCGCGCGTGCTCGGCGGCTACATCAGCGATCTCGAAAAGGGCGACGTATTCAAGGCCGTGGAGTACGTCGTCACCCCGTTCATGTGCAGCGAGTATGCGCACGGGACGGAGGAGGCGAGCGAGCTCTTCCACTCCGCACGCAATCCGATGGGTCGGCAGATGCGCCCGCCGACCATGATCCACGTCGACAAGATGCGCATCCTCGAGGCGAATTGCGACAAGGAACGTCGCATCGCGGGGATGAAGGGCCCGGATGCGCGCGTCCACTACGAGTATCACGCGAAGCACCACAGTCCCGCCTATGTCGGCGAGAAGCTGGTGGTCACCGGCCGCATCGTCGACAAGTACGTCAAGCGCGGCCGCCCCTATCTCTGGTACTACCTCGAAGTGCATACGTCGGACGGCCGCCTGGTGACGACCTACAACGACCTGACGGTGCTCCGCTACAAGGTCGACGAGACGACCCCATGAGCGCCAAGCCGCTGTTCGCCGTTGGGGACGAGCTCGTCGGGCCGGTGCGCGCGATCACGCCGCAGCGCATCGAGTGGTACGACAGCGCGATGCTGTCCGCCGCCACCGACGAGCTGCGCCAGGTCGGGTCCAACATCCACACCGACGTCGAGTTCGCCAGAAGCGAGGGGTTCACGACCGCCAACGCGGACGGGATGATGATGACCAACTGGTGCTCGGAGATGCTGCTCCGGTACTTCGGCATCGACTATCTCGCGCGCGGCGAATTGAGGACCAAGTACATCAAGCCGGTGAATCTCGGCGTCGAGTTGCGTGTGCGCGGCCGGATCGGGAAAGCAGCACAACGGCCGGACGGCAGCACGCTTTACACGATCGACGTGTGGTGCGAGGACGAACACGGTACGAAGCTCGTCGACGGCGACGCGAAGGTCGACGTCGCACGCGAATCTTGACGTCACCGCGGTTCGCTGACATCCGCCCGATTCTCGAGCCGCGTTCGATCGCGGTCGTCGGAGCTTCGGACCAGCCTGGCAACCTAGGCGGCGAAACAGTGAGGCATCTCGTCCGGTTCGGTTATCCCGGCCGGGTCTGGCCAGTCAGCCGTACCGCCGCAACGGTCGCCGGGTTACCGAGTTTCCCGCGCATCGCCTCGCTCCCCGAAGTGCCCGAGCTCGCGATTCTTGCGATTCCCGCGCATGGACTGCTCGGGGCGATTGAGGAGTGCGCGACCTTCGGCGTTCGCCATGGCATCGCCTATGCGGGCGGCCTCGCCGATGCCGGCGGCGAAGGCGCGCAGCTGCAGCAAGCGTTGGTCGCCCTGTGTCGCGAACGGGAGTTCGCGCTCTGTGGTCCGAACTGCGTCGGCGTGATCAACGCGACGACGCCTGCACCATCGACGTTCTCGACTGCGCTGCTCGAGATCGATGCGCTCAAACCTGGCGGGATCTCGATGGTCTGCCAGAGCGGCGGTATCGCAACCACGGCATTCTCGATGGTGCTGCAGGCGGGATTCGGCTTTCGCCATCTCGTCAGCAGCGGCAACGAAGCGGTCGTGGATTTCGCCGACTACCTTCATGCGTTCGCGCAGGATCCGGGCACGCGCATCATCGGAGGCTATCTCGAAGGCATCGCCGACGGCCCAAAGTTTGTGCGATCGCTCGAAGCGGCGCGCAAGCAGGGCAAGCCGGTCGTGCTGATCAAGGCCGGCACGACGGGGGCCACCGCGCGTGCCGCGCAGGCGCACACCGGGGCGCTGGTGGGCGACGATCGCGTCGTCGATGCCGTGCTTGGTGAGATGGGCGTGCTGCGCGTGCGCTCGGTCGAGGAACTTGTCGATGTGGTGCTGCTGCTCGTCGACAACCAGCGCAGGCTCCCCACCGGGTCCGGCGTCGGCGTCATCACGTTCGGTGGCGGCAACGGGGTTCTTGGCGCGGATCAATGCGCGCAGAACGGCCTTGCCACACCGCCGTTGAGCGCCGCATGCGCGCAACGCTTGCGGCCGTTGCTGGTTCCAGTCGCGACCGCCGCCAATCCGCTGGACCTCACGCCGACGACGGCGTTTCGGCCTGAAGCGATGGCCAACCTCCCTCAGGCGCTGGACGTCTTCGCGGCCGAGCCGCCGATTCAGTCGCTGCTGTTTGTCGTCGGTTCGATGGCGGCGAAAGCAAGCGAGATCTGCGACGTCGTTGGCGGGCTTGCCGAACGCACGCACAAGCCCCTCTGTGTCAGCTGGCCGTCACCACCGCGCGCGGTACCGGGCCGCCTGGCCGAGCGCGGCATCTATGCGTTTCCCGATCCGGCACGGGGGATTCGCGCCGTTGCGCGGTGGGTCGAGCACGGCCTGGCAGTCGGCCGGCCTTCGCCGGAAAGGAACCTCAACGTTGCGCCGTTCGAATGGCAAGCGTTTGTGCCGATCGATGACCAACCCGCGATCGTCTCGGAGCCGACCTGCCATCGCATTCTTACCGCGGCGGGTCTAGCGGTCGCTGCAGGCGAGCTCGTCGGTGATGAAGCAGGTGCATCACGCGCAGCGGACGCGCTCGGCCTGCCCGTCGTGCTGAAGGGCATCACGCCGCGGATCACGCATCGCGCGAACGCGGGACTGATCGCGATCGACCTGCGCTCGGAAGACGAAGTGTGCGCCGCTTACAGGCGACTGCATGCGCGCGCGGTGCAGCTCGGGGTGGCCCTCGACGGCGTCCTGGTGCAGAAGCTCGAGCCGCGCGGCACCGAGCTCATCGTCACCGCGTTTCGCGACGCCGCATTCGGCGTGATGGTCGGCTGCGGAAGCGGGGGCGGACTCACCGAGCTCGTCGCCGACCTTGTGGTCGAGCGCGCGCCGGTCGGTCACGAGCTTGCTGCGCACATGCTCGCGCGGTTGCGCACGCGGGCTCACGCGACAGATGCGCAGGGCGACCTGCCTTTCGAGCCCGCGGCGTGGTTTGTGTCGCGTTTCTCCGAGCTCGCGCTCACCGCGCCATGGCATCGCTTCGTGTTCGAAGTGAACCCTGTTGCCTGGCGACGCGACCGCGCGGTCGCGCTGGATGGGTTGCTCGTGATCGGCGGCTAGCGCAGCTTCCACACCGGCCGGCGCTTCTCCTTGAACGCCCGGCCGCCTTCCGCGCCGTCCTCGGTCTCGGCGATCTCCTGGTCGAGATGGCGCGCGTACGCGGACAGCGACGGAGGGAATGCCGCGGTCAGCCGGTACAGGCGGATCGCCGCCTGCACCGCGAGCGGCGAACTCTGGCAGATGCTGTCGGCGAGATCCTCCGCCGCCGCCATGAGCCGTTCGCGCGGCACGACCTTGTTGACGATCGACTGCTGCAGGCACTCTTGCGCGGTCAGGCGTCCGTTGCACAGCGTCAGGTAGGCGGCCGTTGTGCGCGGCAACGCGGTATACATCTCGTGCGGCGCCCCCACACGGCCGACGTTCGTGTGCTGGTCGCCGAGCCACGCGTTCTCCGCCATCACCCGCAGCTGGCACTGCAGGATGATGTTCAGCCCGACGCCGACCGCAAAGCCGTTGATCGCGGCGATCAGCGGTTTCTCCAGGTTGACGTCCTGCGGCTGGCCTCCGCCGCCCCAGTGGAACAGCGGATCGTTCGGGTCCTCGTGCGGCGTGCGCTTCCCCTGCGCCTGATATTCCGCGAGGAACTTTACATCGCGCCCCGCGCAGAACGCGCTTCCCGCCCCGGTGACGATGCCGACGTAGATGTTCGGATCGAGACCAATGTCGCGCCAGCAGGAGCGCATCTCGGCGTAGGCGTACGAGTGCAGAGCGTTGCGGACCTCGGGGCGGTTGAGCGTGACGTACGCGACATGTCCCTTCTTTTCGTAGACGACGTGCTCAAGATCGCGCGGCCCCCTCGACGGATCGTAGGGCGACTCGTAGCGAGGCATCGTAGCTCTCCGAGGATCGTTGCGCCGATACCAACTCTACACGTTCGTGCGATGAGTTCATTGCGCCTTTGTTCGCAGACCATTCGGTGCGCTGCCGGCATGCCGACTTCGCGACTGATCGCGCAGGTTTCCGGCCGCGGTGCCGGCGCTCCACGGTGCTATCCTGTCGCGGACTGCTTCCAATCGAGCCCGCGATGAGCTCAACCATGCGTGTCGGCATCGTCGGTGCCGATGCTAAAGGCCAGGGCTGGGCGCCACTCGCGCACTTCCCCGCGCTGCGCTCGCTTCCAGAGTTCAGCATCGCCGCACTGTGCACGACGCGGGAGGACACGGCGCGCGCGGCCTCCGTGCGTTACGGCGTACCTAGCGCTTTTCACGACTATCGCGAAATGGTCGCGAGCCCCGACATCGACCTCGTGTCGGTCGTCGTGCGCGCGCCCAATCATTACGCCGTGGTCATGGCCGCGCTCGAGGCTGGCAAGCCCGTTTACTGCGAATGGCCGCTCGGCGCTTCGACGGCGCAAGCCGAAGCGATGGCGGCGCTCGCAAAGCGCCGCGGCATCGCGACGGTCGTCGGCCTGCAAGCGCGTTGCGACCCGACGCTCCGTTACGTCCGTGATCTCGTTGCGCAAGGTCATATAGGCGAGGTGCTCGCCGTGAACATGGCGATGATCTCGAGCACGCCGCCCGAGCGGGCGAAGTCGAAGCTCTGGGAGGCCAAACGATCGGGGGGGGTTTCGGCGTTGACGATTCGGGGAATGCACTCGCTCGACGCGTTGTGCATGTGCGTCGGCGAGTTCGTCGAGCTTTCCAGCCGCGCGTCAACGCGGATCAAGCAATGGAAGGACGTCGAGACCGGCGAGAGCGTCGACGTCGAGGTTCCCGACCAGGTGATGGTGCACGGCGTCGTGGAGAGCGGCGCCGTCGTTAGTGCGCACATCGGGACGGTTGCGACAGCCGCGCCCGGCTTCCGCATGGAGCTCTTCGGGCGCGACGGAACTCTGCACGTTGCCACGCGCGGCGCGCCGCAGCGCGATGCCAACGTGCTGACGGGCTCGACCGGTCGCGCTGCGTTGCAGCCGATGGAGGTGCCGGCGGTCTATGCCGAGGTTCCTGCGCAGACCCCCCCGGGCCCGCCCCGCAACGTGGCGGCGCTCTATCGACGATTGAAGACCGCGATCGCCAACGGTTCACGCGCGGAGCCCGACTTCGAGCTTGCGCTGACGCGGCATCGGATGATCGATGCGATTGGCGGAACGGCGCCATCGATCGCCTAGATCGTCGAACGTTCTGCGTTCGGTGCGGGCCGGCTTGTGCGCGCGGACGAACGTGATCGTCGCGAGGGAATACGAGCGGACCCGCACGCACGGCATCGCAGCCGCTGCGAAGAACCGTGCGAGCGGTCGCTCAAGCAGCGGTCTTCATTGCCGCGTCAATCGGTGAGCTTCACGTTGGCATCGCGCGCGACCTTCTTCCACTGCTCGAGATCCTGCACGATGTAATCCCGGAAATCGTTGCCGGCCAGGTAAGAGACCTGATAGCCGAGTGAATCGAGCCGCGCCGTGACCTTCGGATCCTTGAGAATGTCCGCGATCTCGGTGCGCAGACGGGAGAGCACCGGCTCCGGTGTTCCGCCCGGGGCCATGATGCCGTACCACACGACGACGACGACGCCGGGAAGGCCGGCTTCCTCGAGCGTGGGCGTATCGGGGAACAGCGGATGCCGAACCTTGCCGGTGGTCGCGATCGCGCGGAACGTTCCTGCATCGGTGTGGGGCTTCACCGTCGGCGGCGTGATCATTGCGATGTCGACCGTGTCGCCGCGAAGGGCGGTGATGACGGCCGAGATGCCGGCGAACGGCACGTGCAGCATCTCGATGGCGGCATTCTTCTCCATCAGCACCGTGCCCATGTGCGGTGCGCCGCCGATGCCCGACGTGCCGTAGCGAATCTTGCCCGGATTCGCTTTCGCGTACGCGATCAGTTCTGCAACGCTCTTGACCGGCAGCCGCGGGCTCACCGCGAGTACGAACGGCAGCTGCACGATGCGCGCGATGTAGCTAAAGTCCTCCGGGACGCGGTAAGGCATCTTCTCCCTCACCGCGGGCAGGATGGTCACGCCGTCGGAGGCCGCCCAGATCAGGTTGTACCCGTCAGGCTTCGACTTGGCGACGAAGTCGATGCCGATCGACGAGCCGGCGCCGGCCTTGTTCTCGACAATCACCGACTGCCCGAGACGCTGCGTCAGCTGCTCCGCCGTGAGGCGGCCGAGAAGGTCGTTGCCGGCACCCGGCAGGAACGGCACGACGATCTTTACCGGACCGGCTTTCGGATACTCCTGCGCCGGCGCCGGATTCGGGACGACGAGCGCCGCAGCGAGCGACGCGACGAGCAGGTTCCACTTCATGTTTTCCTCCTTCGGTTCGATGCGGGGCGGCTCTCAACCAACCTGTGACGGCGCGGTGATGTGGTCAATCGCGGCGAGCTCGTCCGCATCGAGCTTCGCCGCGGCGGCGTCCACGTTGGCGTCTATCTGCTCGGGACGCGTGGCTCCGGCGATGACGCTCGCCACCGCCGGTCGCGAAAGCAGCCACGCGATCGACACGTCGAGCAGCTCGCGGCCGCGCGTGTCCGCAAGCGATCGCAAGCGTTCGACGGCGGTCCAGTTGCGTTCGGTCAGGAAGCGGTCGGCCGAGCGCTTCGTATCGGTCAGGCGCGACGCCGGAGGCAGCGTCGCGTCGCGCCGGTACTTGCCGCTCAGAAGGCCGCCGGCCAAAGGGAAATAAGGCAGCAGTCCAAGTCCGAAGTGCTGCATCGCCGGCACCAGCTCGGCCTCGGGATCGCGTACAAGCAGGCTGTATTCGTTCTGCACCGATACGAACCGCGATACGCCGAGCTCCCGCGCGATCCAGTGCGCGTCGGCGACCTGCCATGCTGCGAAATTCGAGCACCCGATGTAGCGCACCTTGCCGTGGCGCACGAGGTCGTCGAGGGCCCGCAGCGTTTCGTCGAGGGGCGTGCGTGCATCGGGCTTGTGAAGCTGATACAGGTCGATCCAATCGGTGCGCAGGCGCCGCAGGCTGTCCTCGACCGCGCGCGTCAAGTAGCGCCGCGCCGCACCTTGCAGCACGCCGGCGTCGTCCATCTGCCAGCCGAACTTGGTGGCGAGCACGATGTCCTGACGGCGACCGCCGAGCACTTCGCCTAGCTGCGTCTCCGACCCGCCACGATTGCCGTAGGCGTCCGCGGTATCGAAGAGCGTGATGCCCAGGTCGAGCGCGCGATGCACGACGCGTCGCGTGGCCTCGACATCCAGCCGCGCGCCGAAGTTATTGCAACCGAGGCCGACCGCGGAGACGCGAAGGCCGCTGCTGCCGAGATTGCGAAGCTCCATCGCGGGTTACGCGGTCGGGGAGAGCATCGACTGTACGCGCACCGGCGCTCCGCTGCGGCTGCTCGCTATCGCGGCGAACACGAGCGCGCTGGCCTGCACGTTCTCCGCGACGCGCGTCTCCATCGGCTCGCCGCCGTCGCGCCAGTGGACGAACTTCTCGATCAGCCAGTGATTGATCCATTTGGGCTGCACGATCGGCGCGATCTTCTGTCCGAAGCCTTCGCGATGCTGCTGGCGCCACAAATCCTGGCGCATGAACACCTCGACCTCGCGGTGGGCGAGGATCGCCGTCCCGCGCTCGCCGTCGACACGGATATATTCCCTGTAAAACGTGTTGAGGCCGACCGGATGCGAGACCGATCCTTCATAGGCGGCATGCACGCCATTCTCGAACGTCATCGCGACGATCGCGTCGGTGTCGCCGCGGTACTCGGCCCACGACGGCCTCCAGGTCGTGGCGTACAGCGACTCGCACTTCGCGCCGGCGAGATCGGCGATGATGTCCAGATGGTGGATTGATCCTTCCACCAGCAGCGGATCGGCCATTTCGTGGCGAAAGCGCGAGCTCCACGCCATGAATTGACGCATGTCGCCCTGGAAGCGCATGCCGATGGCGTTGATGGTGCCGAGAATACCTGAGCGCACAACGCGCCGCAGCGTCGTCTTGTCCTGATCGAATCGATGGCTCATCGTCACCGCCATCCTGCGACCCGATTTCTCGACCTTGCTCGCGATGCGCAGCGTCGCCTCCATCGTGTCGGCGATTGGTTTCTCGCATAGGATGTCCAGACCGTGCGCCAGCGCGAGATCGATGATCGCCTCGTGATGCGCGGGCGTTACGGCGACCGTGCAGAAGTCCGCGGGCACTTCGGCGAAGGCCCGCGCAGCATCCGTGTAGCAACGCGATTCCGGAATACCGAGCGCCGACCCGCCGTACGCGAGCGCGTCACGATCGAGATCCACGAGCGCGACCACCTCGATCATACCGTCGGCAACGTTCGCCTTCAGAAATTCCGCACACCAGCGCCGGCCGAATGTGCCGATGCCGACATGAATGACGCGCTGCGCCATCAGCGGTTACAGCACGGGCGCGGTCGCGCGGAATGACTCGCGCTGCGCCGCCGCTTCGTACCAGGCACGTAGCCGAGGCCAGCGTGGCAACCCGGCGACTTCGGCGACGCGCAGAGGCATGTAGCCAAGCGATGCGCCGAGCGCGATGTCGCCCAAGTCGAGCGAAGCGGACCCGCCGCTTCGCGCCTCGAAGTAATCGAGGCCGTTGAATACCTTGCGCAGCTGCCAGTCGATCCAGTCGCCGGACTGCTGCGCCTTGTCGCGCACGCGCTCATGGCGGACGAGAATTGCTGCATCGGTCATACCGTCGGCGAACGCCGTACGCGTGAGTACTTCGTAGCGTGCCGCCCCGTCCCTGGGAAGCAGGCGTTCGCCGCCGAACTCGGCGGTCAGATATTCGCAGATCACGACCGAATCGAACAGCACCGCACCCGTATCCGTAATGAGCGCCGGAATCTTGCCGACCGGGTTCAGCGGCGCGATCTTCTCCGGCTCGTTGCGCGTATCGACCTTGGCAAGCCGGATGCGGTCGGCGATGCCGAGCTCGTGCGCGGTGATCGTCACTTTGCGCACGTACGGCGAGAGCGCGCTGAATTTGAGCTCCACAGGCCATTCCCGGGGGTCGTGAGCCTGACAAACTAGCACTACCGGTTCGTCCTAGCCTGTTGAGGCGCGATAAGCAACACTGCAGGAACGCAAACGGCGGCGGGCGCGCGAAGGCTGGCGTGGGAGTATCTTGCGTTGTCGCAAAGCGGCCCTGCGCGCCGTGCATTCCGGGGCCGCCCCCCCCGCGGCGTATAAAGTGCGTCTCAAGCGTTCAATTCAAGCGAGGTTAAGCGGTGACCACCGGCCGGTATACGAGCGATTTGACCGAGGGTGACGAGCTCGGCCCGGTCGAATACACGATGAGCCGCTTCATCGCGCGCGAGTACGCGCACGCGAACGAGCTGCATCAGCCCTGCTTTCAAGGCACGGACGAGCAGATCGCGCCGCCGACGCTCGTCCACATCGACAAGCTGCGCTTGTACAAGCTCGCCTGTCCCGGCGGCGCCGGTCCGAGCGCGCGCATCCATTACGAATACGACGCAACGCTGCACGAGCGCGTGCCTGCTGGCACGCGGATCGTGAGCCGCGGAACGGTCGTCAAGCGCTATGAGAAGAAAGGCCGCGAGTACGTCGTTACCGACATCGAGATGCGCGCGGCCGACGACGGCCGGCTGCTGATCAGCTACCGCGACACTGTGATTCTCGCGTTCGCGTCTAGGGTCGCGCAATGACCTCTGCAACCTTTCCGCCCGGCCACGAGTTTCGCACCGCGCCGCGCCCAATGACGCGCGAGCGGATGCGCTGGTATGTCGACATCCAGGAAACGGTGCAGGCCGATACCGGCCGCGTCGTCACGCAGCCGCCGACGATCCATGACGACGACGACTACGCGAAGAAAAATGGCCTGCCGGGCATCATCGCGGACGGCATGATCTCCACCAACTGGATCCTGGGGCTGCTGGTCGACGTCTTCGGCCCGCAAGCCGCAGCCAAGGGCCGGCTGCGCACGAAATACATCGCGCCGGTCTACGAGGATCAGGCGATCATCGCGTGCGCGCGGGTGCGCGGCGCGACCCGCGATGCGGAAGGCCGCACCGTCTACGAGCTCGAAGTCTGGTGCGAGGACGATACCGGCCTCAAGGTCACCGTGGGCGAGGCGGTCGTGCATTCATCGACGCGCTGATAGCAGGCCTGCGCGATGTGGAAAGTGCTCACCGGCATTCGCGTGCTCGATCTGTCACGCGTATTCGCAGGGCCCGCGGCCACGCAGATCCTCGGCGACCTCGGCGCGGACATCGTCAAGGTCGAGGAGCCGGGTCGCGGCGACGAGGCACGACACTTTGGGGTGACCGCGGAGACGCGCGAGCGACATCGCGAGGCGAGCCCCTCTTTCCTCGCGCTCAACCGCAACAAGCGCAGCATCGCGATCGACCTCGCCTCGTCCGCCGGCCAACTTCTCGTGCGCCGCATGGCAGGCGGATGCGACGTCGTCGTGCACAACTTTCGGCCCGGTGCGATGGAGAAGTTCGGGCTCGCCTACGACGCGCTGCGCGAAGTACGCCCCGACATCATCTATTGCGAGTTCCATTCGTATGGCCCGGGCGGGCCGCTGTCACATATCGGCGCCAACGATCTCGCGTTGCAGGCGCACAGCGGCATCATGAGCATCACCGGCGAGCCCAACCGGCCGCCGGTGCGCTGCGGAACGTCAATCGTCGACCTGCACGCGAGCCTCGCGCTAGTCACGGCGGTCCTCGCGGCGCTGTTCCATCGCCAGCGCACCGGAGAAGGCCAGGCCGTATCGACGTCGCTGCTGCAGAGCTCGGCGCATCTGATGAATTACTTCTACGGCGAGTATTGGGCGCTCGGCACCGTTCGCGGCCGCATGGGCACGGCGAACCATCTGTCGGTGCCGAACCAGGTGTTCCCCGCCGCCGATGGCAGCGTCGTCATCATCGCGCCCAGCGACGATATGTGGCAGCGCACGGCGGCGACGCTCGACCCCTCGCTCGACCGGCCCGAGTGGCGCACGATGGTCGACCGCCAGCAGCACCGTACCGCGATCATCGAAGCCATCAGCGCCGTTACGCGCACGATGACGAGCGGCGAGCTGATAAGGCGTCTCGGCGATGCCAAGGTGAACGTCGCAAAAGTCAACGACATCGGCGAAGCGGCCAATCATCCGCAACTCGCTGCAATCGGCGGCGTACTCGAGCTGGTGCTGCCCAGCGGCGAGACGATGAAGGCCGCGGCTTCGCCGTTCTCTCTGCGCGGTCCGCCGGTGGCACCGGACCGGGCGCCGCCGCGGCTTGCGTCCGACCAGGGCGCGATCCTCGCCGATCTCGGCTTCTCGCACGAGGAGATCGACGCGCTGGCGAACGAAGGCGCGTTCGGCGGCGGAGACGCCCGGCCATGACGGGTTCTCCTGTTTGCGTGCAGACCGGCCGCGCTGCGCCATGAATCACATCGACCTCGCCGGGCGCGTTGCCGTCATCACCGGCGGCGCAGGCGGCATCGGCCTCGCCACCGCGGAGCGGATGCTCGCCTCCGGCGCGCAGTTGTCGATCTGGGATCGAGAACTCGCGTGCCACGAGGCCGCGCACGAGCGTTCCGCCGCGATGGGCACGCAGAACGTCGACGTCACCGACGAGGGGTCGGTGCAGCGTGCCACCGATGCGGTGATCGCGCGCTTCGGCCGCATCGACATCCTGGTCAACGCCGCCGGCATCACGGCGCCCAAGGCGCTAATCGTGGACACCGAGGCGGCGAGCTGGCGGCGCGTCGTCGACGTGAACCTGCACGGCACGTTCCTCGTGTGTCGCGCGGTGGCGAAGCACATGATCGCCCAGGACTACGGACGCATCGTCAATCTCGGCTCGGTCGCCGGCAAGGAAGGCAACCCGTTCTCGGCCGCCTACTCAGCGTCGAAGGCTGCCGTGCATTCGTTCACAAAGTCGCTCGCAAAAGAGCTCGCGCGCACCGGCGTGCGCGTGAACTGTGTTACACCCGCGATCATCGCGACGAAAAATCTTTATCACGATCAGCCGGAAGAGATGCGGAAGCTCTGGGTGTCGCGCGTACCGATGGGGCGTCCCGGGACGCCGGAGGAAGTAGCCGCGATGATCGCGTGGCTTGCGTCCGAGGAATGCTCGTTCACGACCGGCGCCGCGTTCGACCTCTCGGGCGGACGCGCGAGCTACTGATGGCAAAGCCGCTCGCGGGATATCGCGTCATCGACCACGGCGAGTTCATCACCGCGCCGTACACAGCGATGCTGCTCGGCGACCTTGGCGCCGAAGTGGTGAAGGTCGAGCGGCCGGGCGGCGGCGATCGCTTCCGGAGCTTCGAGAAAGGGCACTACGGCCCGCAGTTCCAGGCGTTCAATCGCGGCAAGCAGAGCGTTGTACTCGACCTCGATACCGAGGACGATCGAGCTACGCTTCGTGCGCTGCTCGAAAGCGCCGACGTCTACGTGCAGAACTTCCGTCCCGGCGCGGCTGAGCGACTGGGGTTCGGCGTCGACGACGTAAGCGCGATCAATCCGCGGCTCGTCTACTGCACCATCAGTGGCTTCGGGCCGGACGGGCCGTACGCGACGCGACCCGCGTACGACACCGTCGGCCAGGCGCTGTCGGGCTTTCTTTCGATGTTCGTCATGCCCGATGCGCCGCGCATCGTCGGTCCGGCCACCGCCGATTCGGTGACCGGGCTGTACGCCGCTTGCGGCATCATTGCCGCACTGCTCGAGCGCGAGCGCGTGGGCGGTCGCGGGCGGAGCGTGCACGTGCCGATGGTCGCGGCGATGGCGCATTTCTCGATCGAGCAGTACCACCGCTATTTCGCAACCGGTGACGTGCCCGGACCTTCGGACCGCGGCCGCATCTCGCAGTCGTTCGCGCTTGCGTGCGCGGACCGCAAGCTGATCGCGATACACCTGTCGTCGCCGGCGAAGTTTTGGGAAGGGTTGGTCGCGGCGAGCGGACGCGCCGACCTCGCGCATGACCCGCGTTTCGCGACGCGCATGGACCGCGTGCGCAACCACGAAGCGCTCGCCGAGGCGTTGCGCCGCATCTTTGCCGCGCGCCCGCGCGCCGAATGGCTGCGCCGCCTCGCCGCGCATGACGTTCCTCACGCACCGATCCTAGGGCTCGATGAGGCGCTGGACGATCCACAGATGCGCCATCTCGCCATGGACAAGGAACTGACGCATGCATCCGAAGGCCGTGTGCACACGCTGCGCACGCCGATCCTGTTCGACGGCGTGCGCGACGATGACGACATGACGGCGCCTCCCGCGCTCGACGAGCACGGACCTGCGCTGCGTGACCGCTATCGCAAGAGCTGAGGAGGGAAAGCGGATGGCGCTGCAGCATTTGAAGCTCACCGTCGACGACTATGTCGCCACGCTGGTCCTCAACCGGCCGCCCGTCAATGCGCTCGGGCGCGCGATCCGCGAGGAGCTCCTTGCGACGTTCGACGAGCTGCACGATCGCGACGACGTGCGCGTCGTCGTGTTGACCGGCAGCGGCGCCACGTTCTGCGCCGGCGCCGACATCAAAGAGCGTACGAAGCTCACCGGCCGCCCGGGTGAATACCGCGAGCTCAACCGCCTGGTCCGCGAAGTGTTCTACGGTGCGATCCAGTGCCATAAGCCGATCATCGCGGCGGTCAACGGTGCTGCGCTGGGCGCAGGATTCGCGCTCGCGCTGTGCTGCGACATCATCCTCGCGAGCGAGGAAGCCGTGTTCGGGATGCCGGAGGTGGACGTGGGACTCGCCGGCGGCGTCAAGTTCCTTCAGCGCTACTTCTCGCCGTCACAGTCGCGGATGCTGCTCATCACCGGCCGTCGCGTGCCCGCGTCGGAACTCTACCGGCTCGGGGCGTTGCAAGCGTGCGTTTCGGCGAACGAGCTGTTGCCCGAAGCGACAAAGCTCGCGCGCGAGATCGCGGCCAAGAGCCCGCTCGCGGTGCAGATGCTGAAGCAGTCGTTCAACACCGTCGAGAGCCTGTCGCTTGCCGACGGCTACCGCATCGAGCAGGACATGACGATACAGCTTTCGAAGACCGAGGATGCGCAGGAAGCGAAGCGCGCGTTCGTCGAGAAGCGCAAGCCCGTGTTCAAGGGCCGCTAGACGTCTTGAGCCGAGACGCGGATGAGACTGGCGGGAAAAACGGCGATCATCACCGGTGCCGGCGCGGGCTTCGGCGAAGGTATCGCGCGCCGTTTCGCGCAGGAAGGGGCACGTGTTGCCTGTATCGACATCGACGCCGCGGCGGCGACTCGAGTCGCCTCGACGCTGCAAGGCGCGATCGGTCTGCGCTGCGACATTGGTGATGGCAACGCCTATGCCGCGATGATCGAGGACGTGATCGGTCATTTCGGCAGTTTCGACACCATTGTCAATAACGCCGCGGTGACACAGAGGCCGGCGCGCATTGCGAAGACGTCGGAAGCGGAGCTCGACCGCCTGCTTGCAGTCAACGTGAAAAGCTACTGGCACATGGCCGTGCACGCGCTGCCGGTGCTGCGCAAGCGCGGCAGCGGCACGGTCGTCAACATCGCGTCGGTCACGGCGATGCGCCCGCGGCCCGGCATGTGCTGGTATCAGGCGACGAAAGCCGCCGTCGTGTCGCTGACGCAGACGATGGCCGCCGAACTCGCCCCCGATCGTATCCGAGTGAATGCGATCGCGCCGGCCGCGGGCCGCACCGCGATGCTCGACGCGATGTTCGGCGCTGAGAAGGACGCCGGCATCGAGCGCGTGCTCGCGACGATCCCGCTCGGCCGTCTCGCTGAGCCCCACGACATCGCTGCCGCAGCGGTCTACCTCGCTTCCGACGAAGCAGCGTTCGTCACTGGCGTCGTGCTTCCGGTCGACGGGGGACGGATGGTCGGCTGAGTGCCGCAGGTCGCGACACGATGGAGTGTCATCGTGAGAAGTCGATGAACGCGCGGGCTTCACCAGTCAATGCTTTGAATCGCCTTACAGCTGATGCGAGTAAAGCAACGACCTGGGGTTGTGCCTCGCCGAAGCGCGCCGCCTAAAACGGCGCGGGTACGCCAATCCTGGGGCGCCCGTTCTGCAAATCCTCTGCACTCATGCGGCTGCCGCCTCGTCGGCTTGCGCGCGAGCTGAGCTGCGGTCAAGTTGATCATTGAGGGCAAGTCACGCATACCAACCACGAAATGACGTCCACGCCGTCTTTCGAACGACCAGTTTGCGCGGCCGACGTATCGCCCATTTTCGCCGCACGTGCGCGGCGACGATTTGAGCGTGAAAGGGCGTGACCGGTTTGCCGCCTCGAACGCGACCGCGCGGGACTCATTTGACAGGTTACGCCGGCTTGCGTGCCATGACCTCGATCGGCACGATGCGATTCTGCGTCAGCCCGCGCGATACGTTGGCCATCGCCTGCGGCGCGATCGCGCCATGAATCAGCATCACGGCTCGATGCGGGGGCTTTTCGCCGCGCTCGACCATCGCGCGTGAACGGGCGTAAGCAGCGCGCGTGTCCTCCGTTGTGTCGCGCGACGCAACGATGTCGAATCCGGCCTCGACGAGACCTCGATGCGTCTCCTCCGGCGTGGAAAGGAAACTCGACCTCGCATTGCTCGCCCACGGCGTGGGATAGTCGAGATCGCCACCTTCGCCCTTGGCGATCTCCGACAGCGCAAGCCACCCGCCGGGTTTGAGCACCCGGTGAATCTCGCGGTACAGGGCCCGCTTGTCTTCGATGTTCATCGAGACGTTCATCGAGTACGCTCCGTCGAAGCTTGCATCGGCGAACGGCATCGACAACGCGTCGCCGACCTGGAACCGTACACGGCGATCGAGATCGAGCATGCGTGTCAGATGATTCGCGACGTCGCAGAACTCGGGCGTCAGATCGATGCCGGTCACGCGACAACTGAAGCGCGTCGCGAAGAATCGCGCGGGGCCGCCGATGCCGCTTCCGATGTCGAGGAGGTGATCGGAAGCCTTCGGTTGAACGAGCTGCGCGAGCTCGATCGTTGCCTCCATTCCGCGACCATGGAACTGGTCGTAGGGCGCGAGTGCTTCGGCTGTAAAGCGATCCGGATCGGCGCCGTCGTCGACGAGCGCCGCACGAAGGCGAGACAGCAGATCGCCTCGGCTGTAGTGCGTCGTGATGCTCGACGAGGACATCACGCTGGCTCGGCTGTGTGCAGTGTCCGCGCTCGCTCGATGATGTTCTTCACCGGCTCCTCTCGATGTGTGGCGTCAGGAAAGAAGTGAGCCATTGTTCCACTGCCGTGTCAACGCCGATCCCGCACGTCACACATCGCCATCTGACCGGAGAAGACTGCGCGAAGCCGTGAGAGAATTCGCCCGATGTCGATCGACTTCACGCTCGAAGGCCACGTCGCGACGATCACGATCAACCGCCCCGAGCGGATGAACGCGATGGACGTCGAGCATTACGAAGCGCTGTCCGCGGCGTGGATTCGGGTGCGTGACGATACCGCCGTGCGTGTCGCCATCGTCACCGGGGCCGGCGAAAAATCGTTCTCGGCCGGCGCCGATCTCAAGTCCTTCGTCAATGCCCGGCCGCCGCTCTCGGAGCTCCTGCTGACGCAGAAGAGCCCGATCCTGAACCGCGGTCTGGAGGTGTGGAAGCCGATCATCGCCGCCGTCAACGGCTATTGCCTCGGCGGCGGCATGACGCTGCTTCTTGCGACCGATCTGCGCATCGCGGCCGAGCATGCGACGTTCTCCGTCGCCGAGGTGAAGCGCGGTGTCTTTCCCGCGAACGGCGGCACGCAGCGGATCGCGCAACAGCTTCCGCACGCGATAGCGATGGAGCTCTTGTTGTTCGGCGACAGTATCGACGCGCAGACCGCCTTGCGTTGGGGACTCGTCAACCGTGTCGTCAGGCCGGCCGAGCTCATGGACACGGCACGTGAATTTGCCGCGCGCCTGGCGCAAAACGCCCCGCTTGCCGTTCAGGCCGCGAAGGAGCTCGCGATTCGCAGCCGGAGCGTCGATCTGCCGACCGGCCTGCGCATGGAGCAGCTGTTCCTGCGGATTCTCCAGCAGTCCGAAGATGTCGTCGAAGGCACGCGGGCCTTCAGCGAAAAGCGCGCGCCCGTTTTCAAAGGACGCTGACTGCGCATTGACGCGTCGGTAGCGCGCCATTTCGGGCTGCGCGCGTGAACTTCGATGGCGAGCCGCCGCTCGAAGCGATTCGAGATCTGCAGGCTTCCGCAGGCAATACCGCTTCCCGTGTAGTTCAACGTCGCTGACAGGGATCGCTCTAGAGCGCCGCCAGCATCTCTCGAGTGATCAGCACCACGCCAGAATCGGTGCGATGAAAGCGCTTCGCATCGGCCTCCGCGTCCTCGCCGACGACGAGCCCGTCAGGCAGCGTACACCGTCGATCGACGACGGCGCGATTCAATCGACAGTACCGATTGATGATGACGTCCGGCAGCACGACCGAGCGCGAAACCCGTGCGTACGAGTGCACGACGACGTTGGAGAACAGCACGGAGTCGGATATCAGTGCGCCGGAGACGATGCAGCCACCTGACACGAGGCTGTTGATCGCGGTTCCGCGGCGGTTCTCGAGGTCGTGCACGAACTTCGCCGGCGGCAGCTGCTCCTGATAGGTCCAGATCGGCCAGTTGGGGTCGTACATGTTGAGCGCCGGCTCGGTCGACGTGAGGTCGAGGTTCGCGGCCCAGAATGCATCGACGGTGCCCACGTCGCGCCAGTACGGCTCGCTGTGCACCGGGTTCGGGACGCAAGACATCGAGAACGGATGCGCGATCGCCTGGCCTTCGGCCACCGCCTTCGGAATGATGTCCTTGCCGAAATCGCGACTCGAATCGACATCGGTCGCGTCTTCCTGCAACAGACGGTACAGGTACGGCGCCGAGAACACGTAGATCCCCATGCTTGCGAGCGACTTGTCCGGGTTGCCCGGCATCGGCGGCGGCTCGTCCGGCTTTTCGACGAAGGCGGTGATCATGCGCCGCTCGTCGATCGCCATCACGCCGAAGCTTTTCGCCTCGTCACGCGGCACTTCCAGGCACGCCACGGTCACGCCGAGGCCGTTGCGAACGTGATCGGCGAGCATGATCGAGTAATCCATCTTGTAGACGTGGTCGCCGGCGAGCACGACGATGAAGTCGGGGAGCAGCCGCTCGCCGCGGATGATGTCGAGGTTCTGGTAGATGGCGTCGGCTGTCCCGGCATACCACTGCTCCTCGTCGATGCGCTGCTGCGCGGGCAGGAGCTCGACGAATTCGTTCAATTCGCTGCGCAGGAAGCTCCAGCCGCGTTGGATGTGGCGCAGCAGCGAATGCGATTTGTATTGCGTGAGCACCGCGATCCGTCGCAACCCGGAGTTGATGCAGTTCGACAGCGCGAAGTCGATGATGCGGAACTTGCCGCCGAAGTGCACGGCCGGCTTGGCGCGACGGTCGGTCAGTTGCATCAGCCGCGCGCCGCGCCCACCGGCGAGGACGAGCGCGAACGTGCGCCTTCCGAGCTGCAGGCCTGGCGTTGCGGGGCTTTCGATCATCGTTGTCCTCCCACGAAGCTTGAAAGTCCCCTTCAGTGGGCCGGTACAAGACCCCAGATGTCGCCCGCGTAGTCGCGGATCGTCCGATCGGACGAAAAGTAGCCGACGCGCGCGGTGTTGAGAATCGCCGAGCGCCACCAACCGTCCGGATCGCGCCACCGCTCGTCGACGGCGCGCTGGGCGGCGGCATAGCTCGCAAAATCCGCGCAGACCATGAAGTAGTCGTGTGTTCGCAAGCGGTCCACGAATGCCGTGAATCGCGATGGATCATCGAGAGAGAACGCGCCGGTCGCCAAAGCGTGCAGCGCGCGGGCCAGATCGGGTTGCGTCGCAATGACGTCGGTCATGTCGAGTCCGTTGCGCCGACGTGCCGCGACGTCATCGGCGGTCATGCCGAACAGCACGAAGTGATCCGCGCCGACGCGCTCGCGAATCTCGATGTTCGCGCCGTCGAGCGTGCCGATCGTGAGCGCGCCATTCAGCGCGAGCTTCATGTTGCCGGTGCCGGATGCTTCCATTCCGGCGGTCGAGATCTGCTCGGAGAGATCGGCGGCCGGCATGATCGCCTCGGCGAGGCTGACGTTGTAGTTCGGCAGGAACACCACGTTCAACAGCCCGTTTACGGCCGGATCCGCATTGATCGTCCGGGCCACGTCATGAATCAGCTTGATGACGAGCTTGGCTTGCCGGTATCCGGCGGCGGCCTTGCCGGCGAAGATCTTTACGCGCGGCACCCAGCCCCGCGTCGGATCATCGCGCATCGCGTGGTAAAGCGCGATCGTTTCGAGGACGTTCAGGAGCTGCCGCTTGTATTCATGGATGCGCTTGACCTGGACGTCGAAGAGCGCGTCGGGATCGAGGCTCATGCCGGTGCGCTGCGCGACGATACGCGCGAGCCGAATCTTGTTGTCGCGCCGCAGGCGCATGAAGTGCGCGCGGACTTCCCCGTCGTCGACAAAGCGTGCGAACTCGGCAAGCGCATTCGCGTCGTCAAGGATCGTCGGGCCCGCCGTTTCGACCAGAAGCGCGGTCAGCCCGGGATTCGCCTCGAAGAGCCACCGCCTGAACGTGATGCCGTTGGTCTTGTTGACGATCCGCGCCGGGTAGAGGCGATGGAAGTCGTTGAACACGGTCTCGCGCATCAAGTCGGTGTGCAGCGCCGAGACGCCGTTGACCCGGTGCGCGCCCAGGAACGCGAGATGGCCCATGCGCACGCGTCGCTCGCCGACCTCGTCGATCAGCGACACCGACGACAAGAGGCGCCCGTCGTTGCAGCCGCCGGCGCGCAACCCGTCGAGGTGCTGCGCATTGATCGTGTTGATGATCTCGACATGCCGCGGGAGGAGTCGCTCGAGCATCGCCACGGGCCAGGTCTCGAGCGCCTCCGGCAACAGCGTGTGGTTCGTGTAATTGAACACACGTGTCGCGATCATCCATGCGGCATCCCACGGCATGCGGTGCACGTCGACGAGGAGCCGGATGAGTTCCGGCACCGCGATGGCCGGATGCGTGTCGTTCAGCTGGATCGCGATGTGATCGGGGAGCGACGAGAGCTCGCCGTGCTGCACGTTGTGCCGCCGGATCAGGTCCTGCAGCGATGCGGATGCGAAGAAGTACTCCTGCCGCAGGCGCAAGTCCTGTCCTGCGGCGGTTTCGTCACTGGGATACAGCACACGCGAGATCGCCTCGAGCCGCACGCGGTCCCCGAGCGCGCCGACGTGGTCGCCGCGATTGAAATCGGCGAGCCGCAGCGGATCGGCGGCGCGCGCGGACCAGAGCCGTAACGTGTTGACGTGGCGTCCGCGCCATCCTGGAATCGGCGTGTCGAACGCGATCGCTTGCACCGATTCGGCCGGATGCCAGACGCGTCCTGTCACGCTTGGTTCCATCGCGCCGCCGAAGCCGACCGAGAGCGTGGCTTCGGGACGCTCGAATTCCCACGGATTGCCGTAGTTGAGCCATTCCTCCGGCAGCTCGGTCTGCCACCCCTCGACCAGGTGTTGCCGAAAGATGCCGTGGTCGTAACGGATCCCGTAGCCGTGCGCGGGAATGCCCAACGTCGCCATGCTTTCCATGAAGCATGCCGCGAGGCGGCCCAGGCCTCCGTTGCCGAGCGCCGGATCGGGCTCGAGCTCGCGCAGCCGGTCGAAGTCGACGCTCAAGTCGGCGAGTGCCGCACGCGCGATCGTCGCGAGGCCCAGATTCGACAACGCGTCGAGCAGCATGCGGCCGATCAGGAACTCGAGCGAGAAGTAGTAGACGCGCTTGCGACCGTCGCGGTAGGTCCGCGCCGTCGTCTCGCTCCAGCGATCGATGACGTGGTCGCGCGCTGCGAGACTCACCGCGACGAGCCAGTCATGATCGCGCGCGTACGCCGGCTCCTTCGCCACCATGTAGCGCAGCTTGGTGACGACCGACGTTCGAAACGCCTCGACTTCGCGCAATGGCGGCGCTGCGGCAGCTGCGGTTGCAGTCAATCGATCGACAGCGAAATTCATCGAGCGTCCATTCGGTTGCGGCGTAACGATTCTACTTCGGGCGATAATGACCGTTTGGATCGATCGAACCCTGTGTGAATTCGTTCTCCGACGTTCGTGTCGAAGCGCGTAATGGCGGGATCGCCTGGATCACCATCAACCGCCCCGACAAGCACAACGCATTGTCTCGCGTGGTGCTGGCCAAGCTGGCGGATGCGGTCCGCTCGCTTGCGACGGACACGCAAACGCGTTGCATCCTCATCCGCGGTGCGGGCGACCGCTACTTCGCCGCCGGCGGGGATCTGGTCGACCTGGCGGAAGTCCGCAGCGAATCCGCAACGCACGAAATGGCCGAGCAAGCAACGGCCGCACTCGACGCCATCCGCGAGTGCGATCTGCCCGTCGTTGCGTACGTCAATGGCGACGCGCTAGGTGGCGGCGCGGAGCTCGCTGTTGCGTGCGACCTCCGCATGATGGCCCCGCAAGCGCGTATCGGCTACGTGCACGCAAGACTCGCGATCACGCCGGCATGGGGCGGCGCGACCGACTTGTGCCAGCTCGTCGGTGGTTCGCGGGCGCTGCGCATGATGACGCGATGCGAGATGGTCGATGCGTCGACCGCGCTGCAATGGGGCCTTGCCGACGTCGTGGTCCGCGATGGCGAGCAGGGGGCCGACGCAAACGAATTTCTCACGCCGATCGTCGAGCGGCCGCGCGAAGTTTTGCGGGCCATCAAACTGCAGGTCCGCGCATGGCGCAACGGATCGAGCCATGTCTATCAGCGCGAAGTCGAGCGCGGGAACCTCGTCGCGATGTGGCTTGGCCCCGAGCACTGGGCCGCCGTCGACCGGTTTCGCATGAGGAAATGGCCCTAATCGTCGTGATCGACGGCGATCAACCGCTTCCCCAGATTCTCGCTCCGATACAGCCCGGCGATCGCATCCGGCGCCTGAGCGAGCCCTCGCAAGATGTCTTCTCGATAGCGCAGCGATCCGTTTCGCACCCACGCGGCGAGTCGCGTTACCGCCTCCTCGTAGCGGTGCTCGTAGTCCCAGATCAGGAACCCCTGCATGCGTGCGGATTTGTTGAGCAGGTGGCGCTCGACGCGCGCCCCTTGCGGCCAAGGGTCCCAACTCGATACCGAGGCGGTACCGCAGATGACGACGCGAGCGCGCTTCGCGAGATGGCGTAGCACGGCATCGGAGATCGCTCCGGACGTGTTGTCGAAGTAGACATCGACGCCGCGCGGGCATGCGTTGGCGAGATCGCGCTCGAATGTCGCCGATCGATAGTCGACCGCTTCGTCGTAACCGAACTCGTCGAGGCACAGACGCACTTTCGACGCGCCGCCGGCGATGCCGACGGTTCGGCAACCGGCGAGCTTCGCGATCTGTCCGACGGCCGAGCCGACCGAGCCGGCGCCGGTCGAAACGACAACGGTCTCGCCGGGCCGCGGCTCACCGACTTCGGTCAACGCAAAGTACGCGGTGACGCCGTTCAATCCGAGCACGCCGAGCGACAGTGAAAGCGGCAGGTCATCCTCGCGCACCTTGCGCCGGATCGGCCGGGCGTCGGTGATCGCGTATTGCTGCCAGCCGAGCATGCCCATGACGCGATCGCCGATGGCAAACTGCGGATGGCGGCTTGCAACGACCGTTCCCGCCGCGAACGAGCGCATCACGTCGCCGAGACCGACCGGATCGGAATAGTTCGCCGCCGCGTTGACCCAGCCGCGCATCGCCGGATCGACCGACAGGAACTCGTTGCGCACGACGAACTCGCCGTCGCGAGCCTCGCGCAGCGTCGATGTCTTCAACGCGAAATGCTCGGCCTGCGGAATCCCCACCGGCCGCGATGCGAGCACGACCTGACGATTCTCGCGCGGAAGCATCTATGTGCCGGAAGGGCGCTTGAGCATCAACGCGGTCCGCTTGCAGCTCATGACGAGCTCGTCGCGCTGGTTGTAGCCGCGATGCTCGAACACGACGATGCCGTTGTCGGCCCGCGAGCGGCTCTCGCGCGCTTCGACGACGCGTGTCTCAACCCGGATCGTGTCGCCGTGAAACACCGGCCGTGGAAAGCGCACTTCGTCCCAGCCGAGGTTGGCGACGGTCGTGCCGAGCGTCGTGTCGCCGACCGAGATGCCGACGACGAGACCGAGCGTGAACGCGCTGTTGACGATGCGCGTGCCGAACTCGCTGTGCTCGCGGCAATACTGCTCGTCCAAATGCAACGCCGCCGGATTCATCGTCAGCGAGCTGAAGAAGACGTTGTCGGCTTCGGTCACGGTCCGACGCAATCCGTGGCGGAATTCGCGACCGACAGGCAGGTCCTCGAAGTAAAGTCCCGGCATCGCAACCTCCCGATTGATCAGCGCGTCAGGTCGTGCCGGCCTGCGCCATGCGGATGACGCGCAGCGCCTGCGTCAGATGCGGCTTGTCGAGCATCCGGCCTTCGATCTGCACGGCTCCTGCACCGCCTGCGTTCGTAAACGCCTCGACGATCGCCTTCGCCTCGCGCAACTCTTCCTCGTCCGGCGCATAGCCCGTGTTGATCACGTCGACCTGGTCCGGATGGATCGCCATCTTGCCGGTGAACCCGGCGCGCCGTGACGCGCGAACCTCGCGTTCGAGCCGCGCGCGATCGCGGAAATCCGGCGTGATCGTGTCGATCGCCTGAACGCCGGCCGCGTTCGCGCCGACGAGGCACAGCGACCGTGCGAGCTGATAGGTGAATTCGTATTCGCCGCTCTCGAGGCGATTCGTGCTCGCCCCGAGCGCCGTCGACAGATCCTCCGCGCCCCACGTGAGCCCGGCCAACCGCGCCGATGCGCCGCGATACGTGCCCAATGCGAACATCGCTTGCGGCGTTTCGGATGCGACCGGAATGATGCGGATCGCACCGGCCGCGACGCCCTCGCGCATTTCGAGGACCGTCAGATAGTGATCGAGGCGCACGATGTCCTGCGCCGACTCGATCTTCGGCAGCAGGATGCCATTCGGCGCGCCGGCAACGATGCCGACGAGATCGGGCAGCGACAGCGCGCTCGTCAACGGATTGATCCGTACCCAGAGTTGCTGTCGCGAACGATCGGGCCGGCTCGCGAGGTACTCGTTCACCATGCCGCGCGCGATCCCGATCCGGTCGACCGCGACCGCGTCCTCGAGGTCGAGGATGATCGCGTTGGCAGCGCTCGATTGCGCCTTGGCCATCTTGCGCTCGCTGTCGCCCGGCACGAACAGCAGCGACTTCAGCATTGGCGCATCGGTAACGGCGGATTCCGTATGCATGGCCCTACTCCGGCTGGATTCCCGCTTCCTTGATGCTTTTGCCCCAGCTTGCGAGCTGATCCTTGACGAAGGCGCCGAGCTCTTCCGGCGTGCTCGACGCGACTTCGGCGTTGAAGCTGGCGATGCGCTCGCGCACCTCGGGCTTCGTCAGCGCGGTACGCACGGCGCCGTTCAATCGGTCGACGATATCTTTCGGCGCGCCGGCCGGCGCGAACATCGCGACCCACGCGATCACTTCGAACGCTTCGAGGCCGGCGGTCTCGGCGATCGCCGGAAGCTCCGGCATCAGTGACGATCGCTTGGCGCTCGACACGCCAAGCGCCCTGAGCCGCCCGTCCTTGACGAACGCTTGCGCGGACGCCATATCGGCGACCGAGTAGGTGATCTGCCCGGCGAGCACGTCGGTGATCGCCTGCGGCGTGCTCTTGTACGGAACGGTGATCACGTCGAGTCCGGTGCGCTTGGCGATCGAAGCACCGACGACCTGGCCGATGCTGTTGCCGTAGCCGAACGAGACCTTGCCGGGATTCGCCTTCGCATACGCGATGAGCTCCTGCAGGCTGTTGACGCCGGTCTTCGGGTTGACGACGACGATGACCGGAATGCGCATGATGTTCGCGACCGGCGCGAAGTCCTTGATCGGATCGTAGTTCAGCTTCTTGAACAGGAACGGGTTCGCGGAATGCGACGTGTTCGTCGTCACGAACAGCGTGTAGCCGTCGGCTGGCGACCTCGCAACGAGCTCGGCGCCGATCTGCGCCGACGCGCCGGGCCGGTTGTCGACGAGGAACGACTGGCCGAGCGATCCGCGCAGCTCGTCGGCGATGATGCGCGCGATGATGTCGGTCGCGCTGCCGGCGGCGAACGGCACGACGATGCGAACCGGCTTGTTCGGATACGGCTGACCGTGGGCGACCGGGACCAGCCCAAGTCCCAGCACGATCAGCGCAAGAACCCTCGACAGCTTGCCCATCGGATGTTCCTTCCTTGCGATTGCGCGACACGCCCAGCCGCTAAGATAGTCGCGACCGCCGCGTGCCGCGCGGTCACGCTTAAAGCGCATTGCGAATGAAGCCGCTCACCGGTCTGCGCGTCGCCGACTTCACCAAGGTTCTTGCGGGACCGCTGTGCACGCAGTATCTCGGCGACTTCGGCGCGGATGTCGTCAAGGTCGAGGCGTACAACGACGGCGACGACACCCGTCGCTGGCCGCCATTCCGCGGCGGCGAAGGCACGGTTTTCCTGAGCTGCAATCGCAACAAGCGCAGCCTTCGCGCTCGATTTGAAAGCGCCCGAGGGGCAGGACGCCGCGCGCAGGCTCGCGAGCGCCTTCGCGGACGTCGATGCGCATCCACATACGCGCGAATCCGGCATGGTCGTCGAGCTCGAGCATCCGACGCTGGGCACGCTCAATACGGTTGCGCTACCGATCCTGTTCGACGGTGAACGCAACCGCCCGGGTCTGGCCCCGCCGCGGCACGGCGAGCACACGCGCACGATCCTCGGTGAGCTGGGCTACTCGGCCGCTGAAATCGACGGGCTGGTCGCGCGCAGGATTGCGTTCGCCGGTTCCGGCGAACGATGAAGTTCGCGGCCTCGTCAGTCAAGTACCACTCATTACGACACGCAGCTACACTTCGACACTGCAACGCAGGCGGCCGTCGCTGCATCGACCCGGAGTGCATGAAATGAGCGTATTGGTGAGGTTTGGTTGCCGGTCCGTCCTAAGGCTTGCAGCGTTCACGATCGCGTTGGCTGCGTCGGGCTTTGCCGATGCTCAGGATTATCCGAACCGCCCGATCCGTCTCGTCGTGCCGTTTCCCGCCGGCGGACCGACCGACATCGTCGCCCGGCCGCTCGCGCAGTACCTCGGAGACGCGCTGAAGCAGCAGGTCATCGTCGACAACCGTGGTGGCGCCGGCGGCAGCATCGGCGCCGAAGCCGTCGCCAAATCTGCTGCCGACGGCTACACGCTGTTGATGGCGACCGTCGGCACGCATGCAATCAACGCGACGCTGTACAAGAAGCTTGCCTACGATCCGCAGAAGGATTTCACGCCGATCGCGCTCGTGGCCGCCGCGCCCGTCGCGCTCGTTGCCCATCCGTCGGCCAAGGTCGACTCGGTCGCGCAGTTGATCACGCGCGCGAAGGCGGAGCCGGGCTCCATCTCGTTCGGCACAGCGGGCAACGGCACGCCCGGTCACCTGACCGGTGAGATGTTCAAGACCGCGTCCGGCGCCGACTTGAAGCACGTTCCCTACAAAGGCAGCGCACCGGCGCTGACCGATCTCGTCGGCGGGCAGATTCCGCTGATGTTCGATCCGCTGCAAACCGCGCTGCCGCACGTGCAGGCGGGCAAGTTGAAGCTGCTTGCGATCAGCAGTGCGACGCGCTCGCCGGTCGCGCCCGACGTGCCGACGTTTGCCGAAGCGGGCCTCAAGGACTTCGAAGCGACCGCGTGGTGGGGCGTGTTCGCGCCGGCGAATCTTCCGGCGGCGATCGCGACACAATTGAACGCCGAAATCGATCGCGTGACGCGCTCCGACGCGTTTCGCGAAAAGCTCGTGCCGCGCGGCGTGCAGGTGATCGGCGGCTCGCGCGAAAGCTTTGCGAAGTTCCAGCAGGGCGAGCTGGCGAAGTGGGGCAAGGCGGTGCGCGATTCCGGCGCATCGGTGGACTAGCCCCGGGCATGAAACTCCGTGACGAAGAGAAGGCGATGCTCGCAGGCGAGCAGGGTCCCGTGCGACGGCTCGCGCTCGCGCATCAATTGAAAGTCGGCGATTTCTTCCACGCCGACGACTTCGTCCAAGTCACGCAAGCGCACGTGATGGCGGATACCGAGAGTCTGGGCGAAGCGGGCGTCGCATGGCTCGAATCGCTTGCGAGTCACGCGCCCGAGCACCGGCAGGTCCGTATCCCGACGATCACCGATCCGCGCGGCACCGATTTCAGCCAGGCCGACGCACTCAAGCAGGCCGCGTGGATGCTCAATCTGGAGCGCCGCGCCATCGATGCGTTCGTCAAGCTTGGCGTGATGATGACCGACACCTGCATCAACTACCAGACGGTGCAGCCGGCAACACTCAATGAGCATGTCGCCTTCGGCGACACGGGTGTCGTCATCTATTCGAACTCCGTCAACGGCGCGCGCTCGAACTTCGAGGGCGGTCCGTCGGCGTTGTCTGCGGGATTGACCGGCCGTACACCGCGATACGGATTCCATCTCGACGCACGACGCGAACCGACGCTGCGCATCGTGGTTGACGGGACGCCGCAGCGCCTCGACGAATGGGGAGCCCTCGGCGGCGTCATCGGCCGACATGCCGGCAGCTATTGGGCGGTCCCGTTCATCGAAGGCATCGACCGCACGCCGACGTCCGACGAGCTCAAGCATTTCGGCGCCGCGGTAGCAAGCTTCGGGTCGGTTGCGCTGTTTCACATGACCGGCGTCACGCCGGAGGCTGATCGACACGCCGCGCGCGCATCGTCATTGAAAGGCGTCCGCTTCGCTCGCGCCGATTGCGAACGGCTTCGCGCTTCGTACGCGACTGGCGATCGCGTCGACGTCGTCGTGTTCTCGGCGCCGCAGTTGAGCCTGATGGAACTTTCAACGCTGGCCGCGCTCTGCGACGGCCGACGATTCGTCGTGCCGGTCCTCGCAGTGACGAGCCCGCAAGTCAAGCCGGATGCGGATCGCATGGGGTTCACGCAGCGCATCGAGGAAGCCGGCGGCCGCGTGCTCGCCGGCATGTGCTTCTATCAGTCGTATGCGCGCGAGATCGCCGAGGCGAACGGCTGGAAGCGACTCGCGACGAACAGCGCGAAGATGGTGAACATCCTCGGCGGCTATGGGTACGTGCCGATGCTAGCGTCGATGGAAGCGTGCGTCGAGGCCGGTGCAACCGGTGTCCTGGAATGAACGACCCCCACGCTGCCCTCAGTTGCCATCGGCTTCGCCGCCCCGTGACGGGGTGCGATCAGTGCTTGGGGTGACCCTGCGCCCTGAAATGAGTCCGCGTTCGTACGCCGCTAAGCATGCAATGGGAAGTCGCGTCGAAGGCATCGCCCTCGTCGCGAACGACGGTTTTTCCGCGCGCTACGACCTCGACCGGCTGCGCGGCGTGTTCTCCCGGCCGCAGCACAAGCTCGCGGGCCAGTCGTACGTCGACCGCATCCTCGTCCTCGACACGGCGAAAGGCGGAGTCGCGTCGGCGTGGATGCTGCACGAGATGCGTTCGCGCAGGATCGTCCCGCTCGCGTTCGTGTTCAATTCCGTGAACCCGATCCTTGCGCAGGGCGCGGCGCTGGCAGATTTGCCGATGCTCGCGGGATTCGCGGAAGACATCACGTCGCTCCTTACCAGCGGCGAACGCGTCATGATCGATCCGGAGCGCAGGCTTCTCCGAGTGATCGGGTAGATCCGCGGCAGCGGGCCCCCCCGGGCGGTCGTTGCGAGCGGTCGGGCGGCATCCCGCTCGGTCTAGGCAGCGGAGCGCTGCGCGTGCAATACTCGCGCGGTCCTCGCTCCTTGCCGCTCATGGAAGTGCGTCGCTTTCTTGCAGTGATCGCCGCGTTCGCGCTGTGCGCGGTGCCGCTCCACGTCGGGGCGTCGAAGAAGACCGTCTGCACGATCACGGTCAACTCGCCCGACGAGAAGGATTTCCTCGCGCGCACGCTGTCGCCCGGCGAGTACCAGTTCGTCGAGCTGGTCGAGCGCGGACGGCCGGACTGGCTCGCGTCGGCGTGCCGCGCCGGCGTCAAGTGCGACGTCCTGTTGATCTCCGGCCACTTCGACGGCGGCACGCAGTTCTACTCGGACCGACTGCACGTCGACGAGTATTTGCCGGTGGACGAGATGGAGCGTGTCGCGTGCAGCGATTCGTGCCCCGGACTGTTCTCGCAGCTGAAGGAGGTTTACCTCTTCGGCTGCAACACGCTGAACGCGGAGCCGATGCGCACCGCCGGTCGTGAGATCGAGCGGAGCCTCGTCCGCGCTGGCTATTCGAAGGCGGATGCGGCAAGCCTCGCGCGCGTGCTTGGCGTTCGCCACGCGGAAAGCAACCGCGAGCGGATGCGCAACGTGTTCAAGGACGTCCCGCTGATCTACGGCTTCTCGTCGAAAGCGCCGTTGGGGCCCTACGCCGCTGCCACGCTGCAGAAGCATTTCCAGCCGGGAGTCGCAAGCGAGTTCGGCAGCGGGCGCGTCAATGCGAGCCTGCTCGGACTTTTCGCGCCGGTGTCGATGACTGCCGTCGGCGGCGCAACCGACGACGATCCTTACGCCGGTTTCCGCCGCGACGTGTGCCAGTTCTCCGATGACCGGTTGTCGGCGGCGCAGAAAGTCTCGTTCGTCCACCAGGTGCTGCGACGCGAGGTCGCCGAAGTCCGCATGCTGTTCGACCACGTAGAGCGCTATGCGAACTCACTCTCGGACGCGCAGCTTCGCCACCCGGCCGTGCGCAAGGCGCTCGACGCGATCGCCGCCGACGATGCGTCACGCCTCAAGTATCTCGAGTTCGCGCGCGACGCGGACGAAGCATCGGTGCGCACGCGCATGCTGGCCGTGGCACACCGGCTCGGCTGGCTTACCGCCGACGAGCATCGCGCCGAGCATGTGCGCATGATCGCCGAGCACCTCGCCGGCACCGCAATCGGTTCGGGCGAGGTCGACCTGTTCTGCGCGATGAACAAGGATCGTGCGCTCGGCGAAGCGGTGAGGCGGCTGCCGCTACCCGCGACGCAATCCGACCGCGTTGCGCAAGCCGCCGTGCTCGCGTGTCACGGCAGTTCGCAGGGCCGCGCGCGCGTGCTGCGGGCGTTGATCGGCGCTGATGACACCGACATTGCGATCGCGCAGGTGTTGTTGCGCCATCGCCCTCTGGAAGACGCCAACGAGTTGCGGCTCGTCGCGACCGGCATCACGCGCATGCATGGCAGCGACGCCCAGGTGCGCGCGCTCGACACGCTCGCGCGCCATCACTTGAGCGACCTCGCGACGCTGCAGGAGCTGATCCGCCTGTTCGGGCTCGCCAAGTCGGTCAACGTCCAGCGCGCGATCGCCGGCGTGCTGATTCGCGCCGACTTCGGCCCGATCGGTCGGCCCGAGCTTGCACGCTCGCTTCGCGCGCACCGGCTGAAATCGCCGGACGGGCAGGACCTGATCGACGTGCTGATCCGGCGACTGCTGGCCGCCGGCTGACCTGACGCGACGTCAGACGCCGGCGTTTCGAAACGGCGCGTGGATAAACGGCAATGTCGCGAGCGTCACCGACGCCGGCCCTGGCGCGTCGCAATCGATGATCGCCACGCAGCGGTCGGCGAACGCCGCGCGGAAATGATTCTTGGCCTTCACGCACAGCAATCGCAACGCGTTGAGGTCGATGCCATGCAGCGCGTAGAACGCTGGATCGTCGGCCGGCACGACGTCCGCGGTTACGATGATCGCGATCAGCGGCTGATCGAGGAGGCGCAACAGCGCGCTGCCGCGAAAGCGCCGCTCGACGCCGTGCTGCATCGCGCCGACATTGCGGAACACGCCTTCGGTCAGTCGCTCGACGTGCGCGCGAAGCGCAATCGGTTCGCCGAAGTGCGCGCCATGGCGCGCTCCGAGCCGCAGCTCGAGCATGGCTCCGATCCCCGCGTTGCGGGCCTGCGCGACGACGCCGGCGTCAGCGAAGCTTGCGAACAGTGAACATACTGCCGGACGGGCGTCGATCAGCGCACGCGCAAGACCCGGCGTGTCGCATGCTCCGCCAGAGAGCGGATTGTCAGCGGGATCGGTGATGGCAATCAGTCCCGCTTCGGTCGACGAAAGCGCCCGTGCGACAGCGTCCCGCGCGGAGGGCAGCGTGACGTCGAACATCGGTGCGAGCCGCCGAATGTGCGCCGCCATCGCATCGGCTGCAGCGCGCGCCGCGTCGCCCGCTGGATCGCCCGCCGCGTCGGTGACGACGAGCGCCGCTGCGCCGGTGTGCGGCGTATCGGCATATGGAAAGCCGCCGAAGACGCCGACTTCGAGCAGCGGATCTCGCGTCGCCAGGCGCGCCTGTTCCTCCAGCTCGCGCATCGGTCCCGCATCGGTCCGCATGTTGACGCTGACGAGCGGCATGCCGTCGTTACGGATCGCAACGCGCGTTCTCAATCCCGACTCGACACAGCGTATGAGCAGGTCCAGCACGCGCCCGGCCGTTTCGTCCATGTCCACGTGCGGATGTGTGCGATAGACCGACGCGACATCGACGAGCGAAGCGATCGTCGATGAGAGGTTCGCATGCAGATCGAAGCTCGCGCCGATCGGCGCGTTTCCCACGATCGACCGCACGATGCGGAGGAGATCGAGATCGGGGGTTGCGCGCGAACGCGTGATCGACGCGCCGTGGAGCGACAAATAGACGGCGTCCCAGCCGCCGTTCGCCAAGCCTTCGTTCAGGCCCCGTGTCAGCGCGCCCGCGTAGACGTCGAACACCGCGTCGTCGATCGGTCCCGCCGGAAGTGCGGAGGCACAAGCGATGACGCGGACGTCCCAGTCGGGTCGTGACGCTGCAAACCTGGCAACGCACGCAAGCTCGGTCGACGTGCGCTGCGCGCCGTCGAGCGCGGCATTACTAAAAGACCACTCGCAGCGCTCGAATGCAGGAAGATCGGCCGCAATCGGCGAGAACGCGTTGCCTTCGTACCACCAGCGGGCAACGGCCAGGCGCTTTCGACGTCGCGCTTCGGTCGCCCGCGGCCTTGCGACGATCATTCGGCCTTGATGTTCGTTCGCGCGATCACATCCCGGAATCGCGCCTGCTCGCTCTTCAGATGCGCGGCGAGACGCTCGGGCGGACCGCCGATCGGAATCGCACCGAGTTCGCGCAGACGCTCTGCGACGCGCGGCTCCTTCAGGTGAGCGTCGATGGCGGCGCTGATGCGATCGACGACCGGCTTCGGCGTGCCGGCGGGCGCAACGACGACGAACCACGAATCGAGCACGAAACCCGGCACGGTCGCCTGCACCGGCGCAATGCCAGGCAACGCAGCGAGCTCGCGATTCCCCATCACGCCGAGCGCCACCAGCTTGCCGTCGCGGACATTCGGCAGCGCAGTCGGAACGTTGTCGCCGGCGAGCTGGATCTGGCCGCCGAGGAGATCCGTCGTCGCCTGCGCGGCGCCCTTGTAAGGCACGTGGACGATGTCGACGTTCGCAAGCTGCTTCAGCATCTCGAGCGAGATGTGTCCCGTGCTGCCCACGCCCGGCGACCCCCATGACAGCTGGCCCGGACGCGCACGCGCAGCCGCGATCAGGTCGGCCACGCTGCGCAGGCCGCTTGCAGGATTCGCGAGGATGACGTTCGGCACATCCGCGACGTGCGAGACCGCTGCGAAATCCTTGTCGGCTTGGTACGGCGTGTTGGCGATGACGTGGCGATTGATCGCGAGCGGACCGGGCGTGCCCATCATCAGCGTGTATCCGTCAGGCGCCGCGCGAGCGACTTCCGCCGCGCCGACGTTGCCGCCCGCGCCGGCCTTGTTCTCCACGACGACCGGCTGGCCGAGCGCCTTGCTCAAGCCGTCGGCAACGATGCGACCGAGAAGATCGGTCGTTCCCCCCGGCGCGAACGGCACGACGATGCGCAACGGGCGGCTCGGCCACGCGTCCTGCGCCTGAACGTCGGGCGTGATGGTGAGTGCGATCAATCCAAGCGCCACGAACCGCGTGATCATGCGGACGAAGTCCTTGCCGGATTCCATGCGTTTTCTCCTCGAAGGCGGGGCGTGCATCCCGAAACAAGCGCTCGCGCGCGGCAACTGTAACCCGTTGCCCCGCGTCGCGCTCGTATACTTCCCGACCGACGAATGCTCGAAGGAGCGCGCGTGAAGCTCAAGATGGCCGAGAACTCGCTGTTCGCGATCCTTCTTCGCTCGCCGTGGTGGATCAGCGGCGCCATCGCGCTCGGTGTCGCGCTCGTTGCGATCGCGGCGCTTCCGGAGACGTGGAAGCTGTTCGGCGCCTTCACTTCGGCGCCGTTCATCGTGATTGCCTGCATTGCGGGCTACCGGCAATTCAGGGCGCCGAGTCCCGCGCGCGTGGCGTCGACGCTCGATGAAGTCCGCGCGATGTCGTGGCGCGAGTTCGCGAACCGCGTCGAAGCGGCGCTGCGCAACGAGGGCTACGACGTCAGGCGCATCGAGCGTGCCGACGTCGACTTCGAGGCCCGCAAGGACGCGCGACTGACGCTCGTCAGCAGCAAGCGCTTCAAGGTCGCCCGCACCGGCGTCAAGCCGCTGCAGGATCTGCACGCGGCCATGGGTGCGCGCGAAGCCGACGACGCGCTCTATGTCGTCGCCGGCGAAGTGACCGACCAGGCGCGCGACTTCGCCGCTCGCCACCGCATAAGGGTCGTCAACGGTCCGGCGCTTGCCGCATGGTTCCGTTCACGTCCGCGCGATCGGCTACGGGCCGCCTGAACCGATCGCCAAAGCATGACGGATCCTGCGGCGCCGCCGCGCTGGCCCTACGTTGTGCCGGTCGCTGCCGGCGCCGTCCTTCTCGTTGCGTCGCAGTTCGCAATCGGCGTAGCCGTTGCAACGGCGGCCGCGGCGGCACTTGTTGCCGCCGTCACCGCCTCGGTGCACCACGCCGAAGTCATCGCGCATCGCGTTGGCGAGCCGTTCGGTACATTGGTGCTCGCCGTTGCCGTCACGGTGATCGAAGTGGCGTTGATCGTATCGGTGATGCAGACCGGCGGAACCGACAAGGCCGCGTTGCCGCGCGATACGATTTTCTCCGCGGTGATGATCATCTGCAACGGCGTCGTCGGCCTCTGCCTCGTCGTCGGCGGACTGCATCATCACGAGCAGTCGTTTCGCATCGAGGGTGCCAACGCCGCGCTCGCAGCGATCATCGCGTTGTCGGCGCTGACGCTGGTGCTGCCGTCGTTCACCGTGAGTTCCCCCGGCCCGCAATACACGACGACGCAGCTCGCGTTCGCCGCCGCTGCATCGCTAGCGCTCTGGGCGCTCTGGGTGTTCGTGCAGACGGTGCGGCATCGCGACTACTTTCTCCCGCCGGAAACGCCGGGCGACGAAGACGCGCATGCCGCGCCACCGACGGTGCGGCGCGCGTGGACGAGTTTCGGACTTCTGATGGTGTCGCTCGTCGTCGTCGTCGGGCTCGCGAAAACGCTGTCGCCGACCATCGAACGCTCAGTCGACGCTGCCGGTGCGCCGCAAGCGGTCATCGGCGTGATCATCGCGCTGCTCGTGCTGTTACCGGAGACCTGGGCGGCGATCCGCGCCGCGCGCGCCAACCGCATCCAGACGAGCTTGAACCTGGCGTACGGATCGGCGCTTGCGAGCATCGGCCTCACGATTCCGGTTGTCGCCGCTGTGTCGGTGATCCTCGCCTTGCCGCTCGACCTCGGCCTTGAGGCGAAGGACCTGGTTCTGTTGACGCTCACGTTCCTGGTCAGCTCGATCACGCTGGTGAGCGGCCGTACGAACGTCATGTCGGGCGCCGTGCATCTCGTCATCTTCGCTGCGTTCCTGTTCCTCGCATTCGTTCCTTGAGCACGCGGTAACATCTGCGCGGCTTTCAGCGCGACGAAACAGGCGAAGTGGTGGCGAAGAGCAACTACGAAGAAGCATCGATCCGCGTCCTCAAGGGACTCGAGCCGGTGCGCGAGCGGCCGGGGATGTACACGCGGACCAGCGATCCGACGCACATCATTTCCGAAGTCATCGACAACGCCGCCGACGAAGCGCTGGCCGGTTTCGCCAAGCGCATCGACGTGCGCGTACACACCGACCAGTCGGTGACGGTCGACGACGACGGCCGCGGCATTCCGGTCGGCCCGCATCCCGAGGAGAAGATCCCGACGGTGGAGCTGGTGTTCACGCGGCTTCACGCCGGCGGCAAGTTCGACAAGAAGAGCGGCAAGGCCGCATACGCGTTCTCCGGTGGATTGCATGGCGTCGGCGTCTCCGTGACGAACGCGCTTTCGCGGCGTCTGGAAGTCGACGTGCGTCGCGATGGCAAGGTGCATCGGATCGTCTTTGCGAACGGCGACGTCGAGCAGAAGCTCAAGGTCGTCGGCACGAGCGGCGCGCGCACGACGGGAACCACGGTGCGCGTGTTCCCCGATGCGAAGTACTTCGATTCGCCGCACGTGTCGGTGTCCGAGCTCGAACGATTGCTGCGCGCGAAGGCGGTGCTGTTGCCCGGCGTCAACGTTTCGCTGACGGTCGAAAAAGGCAAGGACACGAAGGTTCTGCGCTGGACGTATGCGAACGGTCTCACCGACTACCTGCACGAGCTCGCCGACAACGCACAGCCGGTTGCGCCGGTTTTCGCCGGCGAGACCTATCTCGGCAAGCCGAAGGAGGGCGACGCTTTCGCCGAAGGCGAGGGCGCTTCGTGGGCCATTGGCTGGTACGAGGACGCCGGAGGCAGCGGCGAAAGCTACGTCAACCTGATCCCTACCGCGGCCGGCGGCACCCATGAAGCCGGGCTTCGCGCCGCGTTGTTCGAAGCGGTCAAGTCGTTCATCGACCATCACGGGCTGTTGCCGCGCGGCGCGAGATTGCAGACCGAGGACGTGTCGGCGAAGCTCAACTACGTGCTGTCGGTGCGCATGCTCGATCCGCAGTTCCAGGGACAGGTCAAGGAGAAGCTGACCAGCCGCGAGGCGCTGAAGCTCGTGCTGCAAGTGGTGAAGGATCCGCTCGAAGTGTGGCTCAACGCCAACGTCGACATCGGCAAGCGCATTGCGGAGCTGGCGATCGCGCAGGCGATGTCCCGCATCAAGGCGGGACAGAAGGTCGAAAAAAGAAAGGGCTCGGCCGTTGCCGTGCTGCCCGGCAAGCTCACCGATTGCGAGTCGGACGACACTTCGCGTCGCGAAGTGTTCCTCGTCGAAGGCGATTCGGCGGGCGGATCGGCGAAGCTCGCTCGCGACAAGCAATACCAGGCGGTGCTGCCGCTGCGCGGCAAGGTGCTCAACACGTTCGAAGTGGATCGCGACCGGCTGTTCGCGAACAACGAGATTCACGACATCGCCGTCGCCATCGGCGTCGACCCGCATCGCGCCGTCGACGAAGCGAACCTCGACGGCCTGCGCTATGCGCGCATCATCATCATGGCCGATGCCGACGTCGACGGCAGCCACATCAAGGTGCTGCTCCTGACGCTGTTCTTCCGCCATTTTCCGGCACTGATCGAGCGCGGCCACATCCATGTCGCGAGCCCGCCGCTCTATCGCGTCGACGTGTCGCCTTCGGGGAAGCGTCCCGCGCGCAAGCTCTACGCGCTCGACGACGCGGAGCTCGCGGCGATCGAAGACCGATTGCAGAAAGAGGGCGTGAAGGCGGGTGCATGGTCGGTCGGCCGCTTCAAGGGCCTGGGCGAGATGAACGCCGAGCAGTTGTGGGACACGACGATGAATCCGGAAACGCGGCGCGTCGTGCCGGTTCGTGTGGCGCGGGACGAGACCGAGGACGCGATGCGCATCTTCGCCAAGCTGATGGGCAAGACCGAAGCGGCGGCCCGTCGCGAATGGATGGAGCAGAACGGCAACGCCGTTGCGGTTGACGTTTAGCGCAGATGCCCCCTAAAGCTTCCGCAACGGCCTCGTCCCGCGGCAAGCGGCCGGCGAAGAACATCGACACGACGACCGGCGAGCTTTTCGTCGATTCCGACGTCGCTGCGCCACCGCCAATGCCGCCGTCGCGCCCCGGCAACGGCGACGGTTCGCCCGACGACGAGTCGCTGCCGCTCGCGCAGTTCGCCGAGCGCAGCTACCTCGAGTACGCGATGAGCGTCGTAACCGGACGCGCGCTCCCCGACGTCGCCGACGGACAGAAGCCGGTCCAGCGTCGCATCCTCTTTGCGATGCACGAGCTGGGTCTCTATCCACCGTCACGGCACGTGAAGTCGGCGCGCGTCGTTGGCGACGTGCTCGGCAAGTACCACCCGCATGGCGACACCGCCGCGTACGACGCACTTGTCCGCCAGGCGCAGGATTTCAGCCTGCGCTATCCGCTGATCGACGGCCAAGGCAACTTCGGCTCGCGCGATGGCGACAACGCCGCGGCGATGCGCTACACCGAATGCCGGCTCACGGCGCTCGCCGAGCTCGTCCTTGCGGAAATCGATCGCGATACCGTCGACTTCGCGCCGAACTACGACGGCGCCTTCCGCGAGCCCAAGCTGCTGCCGGCGCGGCTGCCGATGATCCTGTTGAACGGCACGTCGGGCATCGGCGTCGGCATGGCGACCGACATTCCTTCGCACAACCTGCGCGAGGTCGCGAAGGCGTGCGTCGCGACGATCCGCAATCGCACTATCGGTCTGGACGCGTTGCTGACGTTGATGCCGGGTCCCGACCTGCCCGGCGGAGGCCATATCGTTTCGGAAGCCTCCGCATTGCGAGCCATCTACGAAACCGG
>DATLNR010000054.1:0-34045 GCA_035536655.1 Casimicrobiaceae bacterium | reverse complement strand
GGGCGGCGAGGTTCGCTGCGACGGCGACGCAAAGCGACGACGGTGCCGAGGGCTGCGATCCCCAGCAGCGCAAGGCTACCCGGCTCGGAAATCTTCGCCGGGGGCGCCGTCGACAGGTTCACGACCGTGAAGGTCTCGGGGTTGCCGCCGCTGATGTCCGTGATCGTGCTGTTGAGCGACAGCACCGTCGTCGCGGAGACGAGCCCCGGGATTGCCGCCAGGAGCGCCTGCTGCGGCGCGTCGATCACAAAAACGAAGCCGGCGACCCCGTTTCCGGGATTGCTGCTGAGAAAATTGTGTGAACCGTCGATCGACGCGAGCAATGCCCCGGCCGCGTTGAAGAAGTTGAGCGTGATGTCGGTCACGTTGGCCGAATCACCGCCCGGCTCGGTCGCATTGAACAGGATGCCGATCTGATTCAGGCTGGTGATGCCAAGCGATCCCAGCGTCGGAATCCCGTACTTGTTGTCATCGGAGAGCGGCGGCGGCTCGTCTCCACCGGTTGGGATGACACCGTTGGGATCAGGAAGGATCGTCGCGTTTCCGGTGCAACCAGCTGGCCCGATGACGATGTTCTGCGGCTGTCCGGGAACGTAACGGACGCAGCCGGACTCAGTGCCGTCCTGGTTCGGACCCGTTTCCGAGATCGTCAAATCCCGCGGTGCCGATCCAAACCCCTGCGCAGAGAGGAGGATGCCGGATTGATAGACGAGGCTTGCCGACGCGCTGGCCGCCAATAAGCTTGCACATAGGGGTACGAGAATACGAGGCTTCATTACGCTATTTCCTAGTGAGGTTCCGCAGCCGTACTTGGCGGAGCTGGATGAACGATAGTAGTGCCGGATACTTCATTAGCAACATCCAAGCCCACCGTATAACCCGATGAATTGTATAGACGCGACGGTGGTCGACGGTGGCGGCGGTAGGCGAACGTAAGATCGGCCGACAATCGCCTACGGCCAACACCTTAGAACGCAGCCTCGTTCTTCGGGGGATATGATGGCCGGTAGTGCACGCGCCGGCGCGGTCTTAGGTACGACCTGTAACCCACGTCTCGAGGTCGCATCATGGGGCGGGTGGCGGAGAGACAGGGATTCGAACCCTGGATACGTTGCCGTATACGTGATTTCGAGTCACGCGCCTTCGACCACTCGGCCATCTCTCCACTGACAATTATAGCGAGCGCCAGGAGCTGCCCCGCAGGGCGCCCGGAACGAAAAGGAAACGGCGGGTCACCCCGCCGCTTCCCCTTCGCCACGTGAACGAACGATCAGCGCTTCGTCTCCGGCGGTGAATGCACCATTTGTTTTTCGGGTTTTGACGGCACGGCGGTTGTCGTCGCCACCGGCGGTGAAGCGGGCGGTGCCGCAGCGCCGGGTGCCGCCGGCGGAGCCGGCGCCGCAATCGGCTGCGGGCCGGGCACCTGCTTGCCCTGCGCCTTCATGTCCGCGAAGTAACGTGTCGCCACGCGATCCTCTGCGCGTGCCTGCGCGGCCTTCGCCGTCTCGGCCGCTACCGCGTCCTTCGCCTTCTTTTCCTCCGCCGCCTTTTTCTGCTCTTCGGTGAGCGGTGCGGGCGGCGGAAGTTTCGCGACGGCCACGCCGAACGTCGTGACGACGATTCCGGCCGCAACGAGTGCACGCAACGTCTTCATCCTCTCCTCCTCCTGACTGATCGTTGCCAGCCGTTCAGGCGACCTCGTGCCGTGGGGCGACCGGCGGGGCGGCGTGACGATCGCGTCCCGCCATCACGTCGTTGTACCAATACTCGTGGTGCTCACGCGCCCACGTTTCGTCGACATAGCCGTAGCGCATCGCCTCGTACGCGCCCTGCATGCCGATCGTGCCGAGATAGATGTGACCCGCCACGAGCACGCAACCGATGACGCCGGCGACCAGATGAATCATGTTCGCCGTCTGCATCGTCTGACGCGTTTGGTTGAAGTTCGGGAAGTCGAGGATCAGCCCCGTCACGCAGAGCGTCAGACCGACGACGACGACCATCAGCCAGAACAAGATCTTCTGCCCCGCGTTCGCCTTGCCCGCCGGAATGTGCTCGTTCGTGAGGTAGCCGCCGAACTTGCGGATCCAGATCCAATCGTAGGCCCGCGGAATGTTCTCGTACATGAATACGACGATCATGATCGGCAGCGCGACGACGAGCACCGGCCCGATGAAGTTGTGCAGGTTCTTCGACAGGATCGCGAGCCACGAGAACAGCGTGTAGCCGATCAGCGGAAGCAGCACCGACTTGCCGAACGTGATGATCAGGCCGGTGATACCGAGCGTGACGAACGAGATCGCGACGGTCCAGTGCACGACGCGCTCGACCACGTTGAAGCGCTCGATCAGCCGCCCGGTCGGCGTTCCATGCAGCCGGATCGGTCCTCGCCACAAATAGAACGCGGCGATCGCCAGTAACGCGCCAACGAACACGAAGCCGCCGATCGTGGCTGCCGGCACGCGCATCGCACGCCACGTCTGCCCTTCGGACTGGATCAGCACATTCGTTTCGCGGCCGGGCAGACTCGTCGTCTGCGGTACGCCGGAACGAATCTCCTTCCACACCGGAGCGTTGTTCAGCGGCTGCGTCTGCTGTCGCTCTTGCTGCTGTTTTGCGAGATCCAGCGTCGCCGGATCGGTCGGCGGCGTCTGTGCCGAGACCGAAACGGCGACGAGCCAACCCGCCGCCAGCGCGGCGACGCCGGCGCGATGCAATGGGCTACGCATGGAAGTTCCTCGTCAGTGGCGCCGGGCCGCCCCAAGCCACTGACTGCGCCCCCTCGGGGGGCAGCGAAGCCGAAGCGAAATGAGGGGAGCGTGGGGGTCGTTCATCCTAGCTGCCGGTGCGCTTGTATTCGTTCTGCGCTTGCTGCCGCGTGCGGATCGACCGCTCCCAATCGTCCTTGTTGTTGTTGAACGGCGCGTTCGCGTAAGGCGGCGTGTCGGGCTTGCCCTGGTAGGTGCCCTGCTTGTAGTTGACCACCTGCGGCCGCTCGCCGCACGCGGTCAAACCGGTCGCGAGCGCAATCGCTGCGATGGAAACGACGACTCGCCGAATCATGACTTCTGTCCCGGTTGCGGCTGCGCCGGAGCGGGCCGCGCGGGCTGTCCGCCGGTCGGCGGGCCATACGCCGTTGCCCAACCCCAGACATCGCCACCCTTGCCGCGAACCGTGACGCGCTCACGGAAGATATCCGCGAGAACGTCGCCGTCACCACCGAGCAGCGCCTTCGTCGAGCACATTTCCGCGCACGCCGGCAGCTTGCCTTCGGCAAGGCGGTTGCGGCCGTACTTCTTGAACTCGGCCACTGACAGGTCCTTCTCCGGTCCGCCCGCGCAGAACGTGCACTTGTCCATCTTGCCGCGCACGCCGAACGCGCCCGCCTGCGGAAACTGCGGCGCGCCGAACGGACACGCGTAGAAGCAGTAGCCGCAGCCGATGCACAGGTCCTTGTCGTGGAGCACGATGCCTTCGCCGGTCTTGTAGAAGCAGTCGACCGGACACACCGCCATGCACGGCGCATCCGAGCAATGCATGCACGCGACCGAGATCGAGCGCTCGCCCGGCACGCCGTCGTTGATCGTGACGACGCGACGCCGATTGACGCCCCACGGAACCTCGTGCTCCTGCTTGCACGCGGTGACGCAGCCGTTGCACTCGATGCAACGCTCGGCGTCGCAGAGGAATTTCATTCGTGCCATGGTGTGTCCCCCTCTACGCCCGGACCTTGGCGACCTGGCAGATGGTCGTCTTGGTTTCCTGCATCATCGTCACGGCGTCGTATCCGTAGGTCGTCGCCGTGTTCACCGCCTCGCCGCGAACGATCGGCGCCGCGCCGTCGGGATAGAACTCGAGCATGTCCTTGCCCATCCACCATCCCGAGAAGTGGAACGGGATGAACGTTGTCCCGGCGCCGACGCGCTCGGTCACCATCGCCTTCACCTTGATCTGTGCGCCCGTCGGCGTCTGAACCCAGACATACTCGCCGTCGCGCACGCCGCGGTCGTTGGCGTCCTTCGGGTTGATCTCGACGAAATTCTCCTGCTGCAGCTCGGCGAGCCACGGGTTGCTCCGCGTTTCTTCGCCGCCGCCCTCGTACTCCACGAGTCGTCCGCTGGTCAGGATCAGCGGAAAATCCTTCACCGCGTTGGCGTTCTTGTCCTGCACCGACTTGAACAACGTCGGCAGACGCCAGAACGCCATTTTGTCGGCATGCGTCGGATACTTCGCGATGAGCTCAGGTTTCGTCGAGTACAGCGGCTCGCGGTGGATCGGCACCGGATCCGGGAAGTTCCAGACGACGGCGCGCGCCTTCGCATTGCCGAACGGATGCACGCCGTGCTTGGTCATCGTCACGCGGATCAGCCCGCCCGACAGGTCGGTTTTCCAGTTCTTGCCCTCGCCGGCCTTCTTTTCGGCATCGGTCAACTCGTCCCACCAGCCCAGCTTCTTCACCAGAACGTGATCGACTTCCGGATAGCCGGTCGTCAAGTCGCTGCCCTTCGGATGCGAACCGTCCTCGGCGAGGAGATTGACGCCGTCACGCTCCACGCCGAAGTTCGCGCGGAAGCAGCCGCCGCCATCCATCACGTGCTTGCTCGGGTCGTACAGGTTCGGCGAGCCGGGATGCTTCATCTCCGGCGTCCCATAGCACGGCCACGGCAGGCCGAAGTAATCGCCGTCGCAAGGTCCACCCTTAGCCCGCAGCGTCTTCACGTCGAACGTGTGCATGTTCTGCATGTGCAGCTTCAGACGCTCCGGCGACTGGCCGGTATAGCCGATCGTCCACGCTGCGCGGTTGATCTCGCGCAGCACGGATTCCATCTCCGGCTCGTCCATCTTGCGATCGCCATCCGGCTTGACGACCTTGTAGTTCTTGACGAACTCCGGACCGAAGCCGAACTTCTTCGCGAACGCATACATGATCGCGTGGTCGGTCTGCGAGTCGAACAGCGGCGCGATCACCCGCTCCCGCCACTGGATGGACCGGTTCGACGCCGTGCACGAGCCCGACGTCTCGAACTGCGTCGCGGCCGGGAGCAGGTAGACGCCGTCCTTGCGGACCATCGCCGACATCGCTGCCGTCGCCGACGGGTAAGGATCGATGACGACGACGAGGTCGAGCTTCTTCAGCGCCTCGGTCATCTCCTTGCCGCGCGTCTGGCTGTTCGGCGCGTGGCCCCAGAAGACGATGCCGCGCAGGTTCGAATCCTGGTCGATCATCTCGTTGCGCTCGAGCACGCCGTCGATCCAGCGTGACACGGTCATGCCCGGCTTTTCCATCATCGCCTGGGAGGCGAAGCGGCCCTTGATCCAGTCGTAGTCGACGCCCCACACTGCGGCGTAATGCCGCCACGCACCTGCGGCGATGCCGTAGTAGCCGGGCAGCGAATCCGGGTTCGGGCCGACGTCGGTGGCACCTTGCACGTTGTCGTGGCCGCGGAAGATGTTCGCGCCGCCGCCGGACACGCCGATGTTGCCGAGCGCGAGCTGAAGGATGCACGACGCGCGCACCATCGCATTGCCGATCGTGTGCTGCGTTTGTCCCATGCACCAGACGACCGTCGACGGCCGGTTCTTCGCCATCATCTCGGCGACCATCGCGACCTGGGCCTCGGGAACGCCGCACGCCTCCTCGACATTGGCGGGCGTCCACTTCGCCATCACTTCCTCGCGGACCTTGTCCATGCCGTAGACGCGGTCGTTGATGTACTTCTTGTCTTCCCACCCGTTCTTGAAAATGTGGTGCAGCACGCCGAACAGGAACGGGATGTCGCTGCCGGAGCGGATGCGAATGTGGTGATCGGCCTTCGCCGCGGTGCGCGTGAACCGGGGGTCGACGACGATCATCTTCGCGCCGGTCTCCTTCGCATGCAGCATGTGCAGCATCGATACCGGGTGCGCTTCGGCCGCGTTGCTGCCGATGTACATCGCGCACTTCGTGTTCTGCATGTCGTTGTACGAGTTGGTCATCGCGCCGTAGCCCCACGTGTTGGCTACGCCGGCGACCGTCGTCGAGTGACAGATGCGTGCCTGGTGGTCCATGTTGTTCGTGCCGAAGTACGACACGAACTTCCGGAACAGGTAGCTCTGCTCGTTGTTGTGCTTGCTGCTGCCGACCCAGAAGACCGAGTCCGCACCGGCTTCCTTGCGCAGTGCGAGAAGCTTGTCGCCGACCTCGTTGATCGCCTGGTCCCAGGTCAGCTTCTGCCACTTGCCGTTGACCAGCTTCATCGGGCTCTTCAACCGATGCTCGCCATGTCCATGCTCGCGGACCGACGCGCCCTTCGCGCAATGCGCGCCCAGGTTCAGCGGCGAGTCGAACACCGGCTCCTGGCGCACCCAAACGCCGTTCTCGGTGATCGCATCGAGCGCGCAGCCGACCGAGCAATGCGTGCATACCGTGCGTGCGACAGTCTGCTTGCCGCCGGCCGGCGCATCGGAGGCGGCATCCGCCTTGCCGATCGTGTTGTACGGGAGTTGCGTCGCTAGCGCACCCGCGCCGGCGACGAGGCCCGACCGCTTGAGAAACGCACGACGGTCGATCGTGGAAGGCGCGACATGGCGCGCCAGGCGCGAACGTGAAGCAGCCGCTTCGGATTTGCGCGTCAGCATGTTGTTCTCCTGGTTACAGTCGCGTCGACGCGTAGTAGTCGCGGATGTGATCGGTCTCGCGATAACCGGCGTTGCTTTCCTTCGCGGCGTCGCCGACGACCGGAACGACGGGAGACGCGACCGCTTGTGCGGCTGCGGCAGCGCCGGCCGCTGAACCTGCAGAAAGCGCGAGCAGGAAGCGGCGGCGCTTCAAATCGGCACGAGAGGATGACGATGCCGTTGTCGTCGGCATCCCGTCACGCGGCACGGTGGACATGAAACCTCCAGGAAAGACGCTCGTGACGCCGACTTTAGTCGATGGCGAACGCGTCACGTTCGATCGCCACAAATGTATCCGTGAATTCTCCTACCGTACGGTAGAAATTGGCAAGCGGAGTTTGCGCAAGCGCAGCGCACAATGCGGGCACCCACGAATCGACGTGATCGCGAAAAAAAGCGGCTTGCTCGGCGACTTCCGCGGGAGGCCGCCCCCCGCCTCCCTCGACCAGCAATCGCATCGTCTCGCAAACGGCGGCGAGGTGATCCTCGACTTGCGAAGTGTCCGCCTTGCGGCCGAGGCCGAGGCGCCCGAGATCCTCCCGTAGACCAACCAGCGGGCGCTCCATCATGAAACCCGACAGCCAGTGCGAAGCGTGAAGATTCACTTCGCTTTTTCCGGCGCCGACGAAAAGGTCCCAGTACTCCTGTCGGGCGGCCTCGGGGTCCATCGCAAGGCAGGCATCGGCGAGGCGGTTCCACGCGATGGCAAGCGGAAGCGGTTCGTCTCCGGTCGGCAATCGCTCGGACTCGCCAACGCTCTTCAGCAGCCGAGCGTCGGGCGCGTCGGCGTAGAGCGCCGAGAGGACGGCGTAAAAATTTGCCCGGGCGCGGTCCTCCGGCTCGATGCGCGCCGCAACGGCCACGGGTCGGGTTGTCATGCTGCGGTGCGTCAATAATCGCGGATGTCCGCCGACTTCTCGGTCTTGATCAGGTCCACCACGCGGCAGTCGGCGCACATTTTTAGCCGGTCGAGCGCGCCGGGGCCGGAGAACATCGAGTGGCCGGCGAGCCGCGCGAGCATTGCATCGATCATCTTTTCCGTGCCGAGCGGCTTGCCGCAACGCGTGCACGCGAAGATCGCGGCCTCGTTCAGCACGCGTGGCTGCTTCGCCGCGACCGTCGTGTCGAGTTGTGGAACGAGCGCGATCGCCGCTTCCGGACAGGTTTGCGCACAGATGCCGCACTGGACGCATTTCGATTCAATGAAGCGAAGCTGCGGCCGCTCGACCGCGTCGAGAATCGCCGCTTCCGGACAGCTGCCGACGCACGCGAGGCACATCGTGCACTTGTCCTTGTCGACGTCGATCGCGCCGAACAACGATCCCGGGGGCAGCGGAATTCGGCGCTGCGGTGTCGGTGCATGCGCCACGAGATGATCGATCGCGAGCGTGAGCGTCGTGCGCTTTTCGTTGGTCGCGGCAAAGCTCGCCGCTGCACGTACGCCAAGCGGCGCGTGCGACCGCCACAACGCAGCGTCGATGGCTGCCTCGTCGTCGCCGTCCACGTGACCGAAATGCTGTCCCTGATAACCGAGCGCCTGCGCGATCGTGTCGGCGACGTCCATCTCGAATCCGGCGCGGGCGGCATAACGCGGTTGAACGTCGGCGGAAACGAGCGAGATGACTTGCGTAGCGCCCCATGCGAGGGCGGCAAGCCACAGATCGATGCCGACCGAGTCGATGCTGTAGACCTCGACCGGAATGACGCGCGCCGGCAATCCGCGGCCGTGCCGCGCATAACGTGCGAGGCGCGCCGCACCGCCGCGACCATGCACCAGCAAGCACGCGTCGCGGCCGCCGGCCCTGGCGTACACCGAGAGCAACGTGCGGATTCGTGTGCCGACATCGACCGGTGACGGGTACGCGTAGGTCAGGGCGCCCGAAGGACACACTGTCGCGCAGGTTCCGCATCCCATGCACAGATGCGGCTCGACGAAGATCTTGTCACCGTCGGCGCGGATGGCCTGCGTGTCGCACGCTTCGATGCACTTGACGCAGCCTGTCTTCTTCGACCGCGAGTGCGCGCAGATCGACGCCTTGTAATTGAAGTACTTCGGCTTCTCGAACTCGCCGACGAGTGTCGTCAGTTGCGCCACCGCCTTCAACTGCGCGCCGACGTCGGCGCCCGGCGCGAAGTAACCCTGCGGCGGTGCGGGCATGCGCAGCATGGGTGTTGCGCCGAGATCCAGCACGAGATCGAAGCGCTCGGTGCGCGCGACGTCGCGGCGGTCGAAGTCGATCGCGCCGATCGGACCGCACGCCGCGACGCAATCGCGGTGCGACTTGCACTTGGCAAGATCGATCTGGTAGCGGAAGTCGATCGCCTGCTCCGGACAGACGTCGATGCATGCGTTGCAGCGCGTGCACAGATCAAGGTCGATCGGGTTCTCCTGCACCCATTTCGCCTCGAACGCGCCGAGCCAGCCTTGGAGTGCGGACAAGCGGCCGCTATGGATGGGGAATGCGCGATCGATCGGAAGCTCGGCGGCGCGCGTCGCGTCGGTGACGAGGACTGTCAACGCGAGGCGCTCACCAAGGACGTCGGCCCAGCGCAGCGCGATGTCGAGCGGGCCGGCGATCAGAAGCTGTCCGTCGGACTTGTACGAAACGCTCGGCACCGGATCCGGCTCCGGCAGCGTTGCCTGCGCGAGCAACGCGGCGAGTTTCGGCGTCGCGCCGCGGGCTTCCGGCGACCAGCCGCCGTTCTCGCGCAGGTTCACGAACCGGATCGCGCTGATTTTTGCGGCATCGCTCGCGATCTCGTCGAACAACCGCGCTTCTTGCGTGCAGCCAACAACGACGTCGCCAGCCGCCGCATCGGCGAAGGACGCGATTTGCTTCTGGCAGAGCATCGTGTGCACCAGCGGCGTTTCGGGCAGCGAAAGCGCGGTCGCGATCGCCGCCGCATCGACCGGCGACGTGCGGTTGCACGAACAGAGAAAGAGCTTCCGGGCGTCGAGCATCAACTGTCGGCGGCGCCGCGCTCGGAGCGCGCGTGGTCGTCGTTCGCGATCGTCGTCGAAGCGACGGTCGCGTCACCGACGCCCGGCAATGCGGCCGGCTCGTCGCGCTTCTCTTCGTCCGCTTGTTCTGCGGAAGCGTCCGTCGATTCGTCGATCACGTCCGCGACATACCCTTCTTCGTTCACGCGCGTTTTCGGCGGCGCGAACAGATAGCGTGCCTGATTGAGCTTCGCGACGAGCTCCGGCGGAATCGGCTCGAATTTGTTGTAGTCGTCGATGTAGACGTCGAGGCCATCCATCACGTTGAAACGCGGATCGGAGAACAGCTTCTTCAGCGCCTGGCGGCGCAAGCCTTCGTCGACGTCGGGCTTCAAGAACGCGCGGAAGTCCGAGTCGGCGGTCAACGTTTCGATCGGCGGGAGCGGCTCCGGTTCGGTGCTCGCTTCAGGCGCACGCGCGATCGCGACAGGCTCGGCAGTCGGCGTTGCGAGAGGCGGCCGAGCGACTTCCGCAGCCTGCGATTCGCGGGACGCGGCGAGCTTGCGCTGCGACCAGCGCCTGAGGAACGAACGCCCTCCGATTGTCTCGTCGTCAACCATCGCTACGCTTCGTTGCCTCGCCCTTCCCTTCGCGCGCACGCCGCTCATCGCCGAGCGGATCGTTGCGCCGCACTTTCTTCTTCGGCTCCGGTCGGTAGTGCGCTTCGACGAAAGGGGCCATCATCGCCTTCAGCGCGAGCGGCAAGGCCACCGAATCGACCTGCTCGCCGCCGTCCATCATCCGCGCCGCCTCGTTGTAGCTAAGCGTGACGACGACCGGACGGGCCGGCGGCGCAACGCCATCGTCGACGATCCGCCACATGACGAACACGCACGGCTTCGGCGCCGTCAAATTCAGGAAGTAACCCTCCGCCTCCACTGTATGCAATTCGACAACGCAGCGCGGAAAGCGCCACTGCGCACCATCCACCGTCTCGTGCAAGAGATGCGCCGCCGCCGGCTCGAAATCCAGGTCGCCGCGTGCGGGACCCACGGCAACGACGGCCGCCGGCTGCCACTTCTCGGCGACCCAGCGGTTCGCGAGCGGCACCCGTTCCATCACAACATCGACCGGGATGTAGATCGCCGGCATTCGTTCTTGCGGAGCCGATCGCTTCTCGCCACGGGAAGCGGCGGGAAGCGATGGTACACCACGCTTACCCCTCTGATAAAATTGATGTTCTTCGCTGACACCAACGCATGGCCAAGGTCATCCCGCTCACCGACGCACGCATCGCCCTGCCCGGGTTCGACGCGCGCGTGTCTGGGGAGTTCAGTTCGGCGCAGCCGATCGATCGACTCGGGCGCCGGCTCCACGACCTGCGCATCTCGGTCACCGACCGCTGCAATTTTCGCTGCGTCTACTGCATGCCGAAAGAAGTGTTCGGTCGCGACTATCCGTTCCTGCCGCACGCCGACGTGCTGACGTTCGAGGAGATCACGCGGATCGCGCGTGTCTTCGTCGCAGCGGGCGTCACCAAGATCCGGTTGACCGGCGGCGAGCCGCTGTTACGCAAACGCATCGAAAAGCTCGTCGAGATGCTCGCAGGATTGAGCGACGACCTGGATCTTACGCTGACGACGAACGGCGCGCTGCTCGTGCACAAGGCGCGCGCGTTGCGTGACGCAGGCTTGCGCCGCATCACCGTGAGTCTCGATTCGCTCGACGACGCGACGTTTCGCGAAATGAACGACGTCGACTTTCCGGTCGCGCGCGTGCTCGACGGAATCGACGCTGCCGCGCAGGCCGGGCTCGCGCCGATCAAGATCAACGCCGTCGTCAAGCGCGGGCTGAACGATGCGTCGATCCTGCCGATGGCGCGACGCTTTCGCGGAACCGGTCACATCGTCCGCTTCATCGAGTACATGGATGTCGGCGCGACGAACGGCTGGCGCATGGACGACGTCGTGCCGGCCACCGACATCGTCGCGGCGATCCATCGCGAATTTTCGCTCGAGCCGGTCGACGCGAGCTACGCCGGCGAAGTCGCCGGGCGCTGGCGTTATCAGGACGGCGCCGGCGAGATCGGCGTCATCGCATCGGTCACGCAGGCGTTCTGCCGCGAATGCACACGCGTGCGGCTTTCCACCGACGGCAAGCTCTACACGTGCCTCTTCGCCTCGCGCGGTCACGACCTGCGTGCGCTGGTCCGGGGCGGCGCAAGCGACGAACATCTCGGCGCGGTGATCCGGGCAATCTGGCGGGCGCGCGGCGACCGCTATTCGGAGATTCGAACGGAGGCGACGGCGCGCCGCGAAAAGGTCGAGATGTCGTACATCGGCGGGTGAGCCGATGGACACGCGCTATCGCCCGCAGCTCACCAACGCCGCGCGCCCTGCGACGATCAACGTCACGGCCGTGGACGAGCACGGCGCCGCGCGCGAGGTCGCGATCGCCGGCGAGCATCCGCTGACGGTCTATGTCGACAAGCAGGAAATCCTCACGCTGATGACGCTCGGCGGCGCGCCGGAAGCGCTGACGATCGGGTATCTGCGCAATCAGCGGCTCGTCGAATCGCTGCAGGACATCGAGTCCGTGCACGTCGACTGGGAGGTGAATGCGGCTTCGGTCAAGACGCGCGCGGGTCTCGTCGATCTCGACGCGAAGACCGAGAAGCGCACGAAGACCACCGGCTGCGGGCAGGGCACGGTGTTCGGCGATCTGATGGAGGATGTCGAGAGCATCCGGCTGCATGCCGGCGGCACGCTCGCTCAATCGACGCTCTACGACCTGCTCGACCGCGTGCGCACCTACGACACGATCTACAAGCAGGCGGGCGCGATTCATGGTTGCGCGCTCGCGACGAACGCGCCGCGACGCTCCGACATCCTGATGTTCGTCGAGGATGTCGGTCGCCACAACGCGGTCGATGCGATCGCGGGGCAGATGTGGCTCGACGGGCTGACCGGCGAGGACAGGATCTTCTACACGACGGGGCGGTTGACGTCGGAAATGGTGATCAAGGCCGCGCAGATGCGCATTCCGTTCCTCGTGTCGCGCTCGGGTCTCACGCAGATGGGCTACGAGATCGCGCAGAAGGTCGGCATGACGATGATCGGCCGCGCGACGAACAAGCACTATCTGCTCTTCACCGGCGCGCAGCGGTTCCATGTCGATGACTGAAATTGGAACGTCGACTGGAGAAGCCCGCGGCCGTTGTCACTGCGGTCGCGTTCGCTTCGTCGCCCGGTTCCCGTCACGCTTCGTCGCGCATTGCCATTGCGAAAGCTGCCGCCGCGCGCATGGCGCCGCGTTCGTCACCTGGGCCGGATTCCGCAGCGAGCAGGTCGACGTCATCGAGGGCGACGCGTTGCTCGGTGCGCACGAATCGTCGCCCCATACGTTTCGCCGCTTCTGCAGCGCCTGCGGAACGAAGCTCTTCTTCGAATCGTCGCGCTGGGCTGGAGAGACGCACGTAACCCTCGCAGCGTTCGACGATCCGCTGGATTGCTCACCTTCCGGACATGCGTTCGTCGAAGAGCACGTGAGCTGGCTGCCGTTCACGGTCGCGAAGTCGTGATCGCACCGGATGACGTCACCGGCGTCGTGCTCGCCGGCGGGCAGGGACGGCGCATGGGCGGCGTCGACAAGGGATGGGTGATGCTCTCCGGCCGGTCGATGATCGAGCACGTGCTGGATCGGCTGTCGCCGCAGGTCGGCTCGATCATCGTCAATGCCAACCAGAACATCGAGCGGTATGCCGCGCTCGGGCATCGGGTGGTCACCGACACGGTTTCCGGCTTCGCCGGCCCGCTCGCCGGCCTTGCTTCCGGCCTTGCGGCAGCGACGACGCGCTACGTCGTCACGGTGCCGTGCGATTCGCCGTTCGTTGCGCACGACCTCGTCGCGCGACTCGCGCGCGGTCTGCTCGATAGCGCTGCGCAGCTCGCCGTCGCGAAGACGCACGACCAGCCGCATCCCGTTTTCGCGATGGTCGACACCGACGTGCTGCCGCATCTCAATGACTTCCTTGCATCCGGCGGTCGCAAGATCGATGCATGGTACGCGTCGCTGCGCGTGGTTGAAGTGGCGTTCGACGATTGCGCCGACGCGTTCCGCAACATCAACACGCGCGCGGAGCTGGCGGCGTCCTCGTCGTCGTAACGCGGTTGCCATGCGTCGGCGCATGCGTGTGCTGCCGCGGCCGGCGCTCACGCGACGTGCCGTCGTCGCATTTCCGGAGAACGGACGCCTCGACGGGATCGAAGCGTTTCGGCGTCGTCACGATCCGCTCGCGGCCGCGCTGCGCGCGCACGTGACGCTGGTCTTCCCATTTGCTTCGACGTTGTCCGGACTACAGGTGGCAACGCACGTGCGCCGCACCTGCGCGCGCTGGCCGGTGCTGCCGATCCGGCTCGAAGGCGTGGACGCGTACACCGGTGAATGGGTCCACGTCCTGGTCACGCGCGGCCGCGAGTCGATCATCGAGCTGCACGACCGCCTGTACCGCCGTGCGTTGTCGCCGTTCCTGCGTCGCGAATTCGACTACATGCCGCACGTGACGATCGGCCGCGCGGCCGACTGGCCGGCATGCGAAGCGATGGTTTGCGAAGCGCGCGCGACGTTCCGTAGACCGATCGACGCCGTGCTGCGGACGCTGTCGATTCTCGCGCTTCCGACGGACGGCGAGCTCTTCGTCGAAACCGAGATCGGGCTCGGCGTGTAACCCGCGCCGCGTAGAATTTCCCGACGTTCCGACGATAGCGATCCGTTGCCATGGCCGAATCGACAATGCTGCGCGAACTCTCGTGCGCCGGCGACTACGACCCGAACTCGATGCCGGTCGACAAGGCGCGCGAGCTGATCCGGCGCTTCCTGACGCCGGTCACGGCGACCGAGCAGCTGCACATTCGTGACGCGCTCGGACGCGTGCTGGCCGAAGACATCGTGTCGCCGATCGACGTGCCCGGCCACGACAATTCGGCGATGGACGGCTGGGCGGTGCGTTTCGCCGATCTGTCGCCGGACGGTGAGACGCGATTGAAGCGCGCGGGTGAAGCGTTCGCGGGCACGCCGTCGGATCACGCCGTTCGCTCGGGCGAGGCGGTTCGCATCTTCACCGGCGGCGTGATGCCGCAAGGTGCGGACACGGTCGTCATGCAGGAACGCGCGCAGCAAAGCGGCAACGAAGTCATCGTCGCGTCAAACGCCGTGACCAAGGCGGGACAGAATCGCCGCTTCGCCGGCGAGGATCTGAAACGCGGCGCCGTCGTATTCCGGCGCGGACAGTCGCTGCGGCCCGCCGAGATCGGCATGCTCGCCTCGCTCGGCATCAGCGAGATCGCCGTGTTTCGCCGGTTGCGCGTCGCGTTCTTCTCGACCGGTGACGAGCTCGTGTCGATCGGCCAGCCGCTTGCCGTCGGTCAGATCTACGACAGCAATCGCTACACGTTGCAAGGCATGCTCGCGCGACTTGGCTGCGACGTCGTCGACATGGGTGTCGTGCGCGACGATCCGGCAGCGCTCGAGCGTGCGTTCGCGATCGCGGCGAAGAATGCGGACGTCGTCATCACGTCGGGCGGCGTGTCGGTCGGCGAGGCCGACTTTGTCAGGGCGTTGCTCGACAAGCTTGGCGAGGTCGTGTTCTGGAAGATCGCGATGAAGCCGGGACGACCGCTCGCGTACGGCCGCATCGCCGGCGCGCATTTTTTTGGCCTGCCCGGCAATCCGGTGTCGGTCATGGTCACGTTCTACCAGTTCGTGCGCGACGCGCTGCTCGTGCTGATGGGCCAGCGCAACGTCGCGCCGTTGCCGATGTTCCCCGCAACGCTGTCCGCACCGATCCGCAAGGCGCCCGGGCGTACCGAGTTCCAGCGCGGCGTGCTCGCGCTCGATGAAGCCGGTCGCTGGTCGGTGCGCACGACCGGTGATCAGGGATCGGGAATTCTTTCGTCGATGTCACAGGCCAACTGCTTCATCGTTCTCGGAGTGGAGTGCGGGAACGTGGATGCAGGGGCGACGGTGCAGGTGCAGCCGTTCGAGGGCATCGTCTAGCAGTTGCCGTCGCGGCTCGCCCGCGCTACATTGCTTCCGGGGCCGCCCACGCAGACGCCCTGCCGCATCGACGATTCCGTCCAAGTCTGCTCTTGCACGAAGTGCAACGTTTCGTGCGAAGGAGCGATCCATGCGGCCCGAAAGCTCTTCGTCGATCACTGTCGCGACGCTGCGCGATAGCCTGCGCGCGCCGTTTCCCACCACGCTCGTCGACGTCCGTCGTCGCGCCGCCTTCGAGCGTGATCCGGTGCGCATTCCGATGGCGCTGCGCCGCGAGCCGGAAACCGTTGCCTCGTGGGCGGCGGAGCTCGAGCCGTGGCGCCCGGTCGTCGTCTATTGCGTGCATGGCCATGAAGTCAGTCAGAACGCTGCGACGGCGCTCCGCGAGCGCGGATTCGATGCGCGATTTCTCGACGGCGGCGTTACGCAGTGGCGCGACGACGGCCTTGCCGTCGAGGACGCGAGACCGCCGACGCAATGGGTGACACGCGCGCGTCCGAAGATCGACCGCATCGCGTGTCCGTGGTTCGTCCGTCGCTTCATCGACGCGTCGGCGCAGATTCACTATGTCGCGCCGAGCGCTGTGCTCGACTTCGCGCGCGAGCATGAAGCGATTCCGTTCGACGTTCCGGACGTCGATTATTCGCATGCGGGCGAGCGTTGCTCGTTCGATGCGTTCGTCGCGCGCCATGTGCCCGACGACACGTCGCTCCGCGCACTCGCTGACATCGTTCGCGCCGCCGATACCGACACGCTGAACGACTCGCCGCAAGCGCATGGGCTTCTCGCCGTCTCGCTCGGGCTCGGATGCGGGCTGACCGACGACCAGGCGCTGATGAAGCACGGATTTCTGGTCTACGACGCGCTGTACGCATGGTGCCGCGAAAGTCGCGGCGAGCGCCATGGCTGGGACGCCAACGCCCTCCGCTCGCAAGCGCGGCAATGAGTCAGCCGGCGTCCATCGCGCCGCCGACGCGCGCCGAGGCGTTCCGCTACTGGCTTCGCCTGGGTTTCGTGAGCTTCGGCGGGCCCGCCGGACAAATCGCGTTGATGCACCGCGATCTGGTCGACGAGCGCCGATGGATCTCGGATCGGCGCTTCCTTCACGCTCTCAACTATTGCATGCTGCTCCCCGGTCCGGAGGCGCAGCAGCTCGCCACCTACATCGGGTGGCTTCTGCACCGCACGTGGGGCGGCATCGTCGCCGGCGTCCTGTTCGTCGCGCCGTCGCTGGCGCTGTTGATCGCGCTGTCGTGGCTGTATGTCGTTTACGGCGACGTTCCGCTGGTGGCCGCCACGTTCGCCGGCATCAAGCCGGTGGTCATCGCCATCATTGCGCATGCAGCATGGCGCATCGGCAAGCGTGCGCTGCGCCATCCGTTGCACTGGGCGATCGCGATTGCGGCGTTTGTCGCACTGACGGTGTTTCGCGCGCCGTTTCCTGCGATCGTGCTTGCCGCCGCGGTCATCGGCGCGATCGCTGCCCGATTCGCGCCGTCGACCGTGCCCGATGCGGCTCACGCCAAGGGCAGTGGCGCAGCGTCCGCACCGGCGGTGATCGACGACGACACGCCCCCTCCTGCGCACGCCGCGTTCTCGACGCGGGCGCTCGTGCGCGTGCTTCTCGTGTGCGCGGTCATCGGTCTCAGTGCGTTCGTCGTACTCGTCGCGCTCGCCGGCGCGGACAACGAGCTCGTGCGGATGGCGTGGTTCTTCACCAAGGCGGCATTTCTCACGTTCGGCGGCGCGTATGCCGTGCTGCCGTACGTCAACCAGGCTGCGGTCGAGAGCTACGCGTGGCTGACGGCCAAGCAGATGATGGACGGGTTGGCGCTCGGCGAAGCGACGCCCGGTCCGCTCATCATGATCGTGGCATTCGTCGGCTTCCTCGGCGGGTGGAGCAAGGCGGTATTCGGACCGGACACGCTCGTATGGGCAGGTTTCGCAGGCGCGACCGTAGCGACGTTCTTCACCTTCCTCCCATCGTTCTTGTTCATTCTCGCCGGCGGACCGCTCGTCGAATCGACGCGCGGCGAGATGCGCTACACCGCGCCGCTGGCCGGTGTGACGGCGGCGGTCGTCGGCGTGATCGCCAACCTGGCGTGGTCGTTCGCCACGCACGTTCTGTTGTCGAACGGGCGCCCGGATTTCGTTGCGATCGCCATCGCCTTCGCTGCCGCGTTCGCGTTGTTCCGCAACCTGGCGGGCGTCATCCCGGTCATCGCCGCCGGCGCGCTGATCGGCCTCGCGGGGGGTTTGCTGCGCGCGCCATGACCGCGCACTCCGTGCTCGAGTCAGCCCATCTGCCACTGGTGCTGGCATTTCCGGCAACGGACGGACAGCACGCGGCCCGTCAGCGCTTCGCTCGAGTCACGCGCATCGACGATGTCGAAGCGCGCGTATTCGCGACAGGCGCTGCACGTTGCCTGGTTCGCGAGCGATTCGGCGCGAAACAGCAGGCGGCTGAATTCCTTCCACGCAAAGATCGACAACAGCGCCCCGCCGACGGCGATCGCGATCAGCAGGATGGCGTTCGATATCGATTCGCGAAACTGGATCACCTCGAGGGCGATCGCCATCATGATGAGGCTCAACAAACCGGTGACGAGATAAGCATGGCTCTCGACGAGCTGCCGCTCGTACCAGCGGCGGAAGCCGCGTTTGCGGACGGCATCGTCGAGGCTCATCGTGGTTTCGGTTCGCGCGCGCGAAACCCAGTCTAGGCGGTCGCGCACGCCGCCACAATACGGCGCTTCTGCGTGCGTCGCGTCCGACCGCCTCACCTCTCGGCGCCTACGGGCACCGGTAAAGCCTCGCCTCCTTCCGAAAGGTGCAGGCGCCATGCGCGGTCCGCCGCGCCGCGGCACACGCCGTAGCGAAACGGCGAACGGTCGGTCCCCGGCGTCAGGAACCGGAGATCGCGAAACCACACGCATCCGACACCCGGCGACATGCCGTCGTACGCCGGGACGTCGGCGAACCAGCGAAAGACCGCAAGCGCCGGTGCTTGCCAGGCTGCTTGCACCAACGCGCGTTCGGACGGCGTATCGCCGAAGCGCGCGCGCGTCTGCCATTGCGCCTGATCGAGCGGCCGGTACGGCGCATTCAATCGCGCGATGAACCCGGCACCTGGCGCCGGCTCGGGTTTCGGCTCGCGCCGAACGGTGTTCACGTGCGCGTAGTCGATCCGCTCGGATGTGCTGACGAACACCGTCCAGTTGAAGGGCGTAACGGGCCGCGGATGCACGTCGATTCGCGCATCGTCAAGCTTCGCCTCCCGCGCATGCTGCTTGCCCAACCGATGCGCGTGGCTTTTCGCGACCGCCTGCAACCCGAGATAGCCGACGATGACAACGGTCGCCAGCACGGCCGGCACGCGCGAGCGCGGCATCACCAACGAACCGGCAAGCCCCGCCAGGATGATGCCGGAGAGCCACGGATCGATGATGAACGTCGTGCCGAGCGCAAACCGGCGATCGGACAGCGGCGCAAGAATCAGCGTGCCGTAACTCGTGATCAGGTCGCCCGCGATGTGCAACGCGACGCCGAGCGCGCACGCCGACAGCCATGGCCGCACGCCGCGCGGGTCGCGGGCCAGCCGCGAAGCGGCAAACGCGAGAAGCCACGCCCACAAGGGCCAGAGCAGGATCGAGTGGGTAAGGCCGCGGTGGTGACGCAGATACGCGACGGGCGACAGATGCTGAACGACGATGTCCACGTCGGGCCATGCTGCCGCCACCGCGCACGTGACGATCCGAGCCTGAACGGTGAGGCGACTGGCGTCGGGAACGCGCGGCACGGTCGCGCGTCCAACGAGGGCGCCGGAAAGCGCGTGCGTGATCGGGTCCATGGATGTCAGTGGCGCAGGGCCATCCCAAGCCGCCGACTGCGCCCCCGTTGGGGCAGCGAGCAAAGCGAGCGTTGGGGTCGTTCGAGCATCGTAAGCTTGAGCCTGCCGGCGCGACCAAGAAAGCGTATCGACGGCGAGCTAGAATCGCCGCAACTCTCTGGAACATGACCATGCAACGACGCACTTTTCTGACCCTCCTCGTCGCGACACCGCTCGCCGGCGCGCCGGCGATCATCGTCGCGCAGGACAAGAAGCCGGCGGCCAAGGCCGTCGACGGCCGAACGATCGGCGAAATGCGCAGCCAGTGGAAAACTTTTCTTCCAGCCAACGCGACGGTTCCTGAACCGTCGGCGCCACTCAAGCTCTCCAACGAGGAGTGGCGCAAGCGGCTCTCGCCCGAGCAGTACAAGGTGCTGCGCGACGAAGGTACCGAGCGGGCGGGAACGAGCAGGCTGAACGCGGAAAAGCGGCGCGGCGTCTACGCCTGCGCCGGCTGCGACTTGCCGCTGTTCACATCCGAGATGAAATACGAAAGCGGCACGGGCTGGCCGTCGTTCTTCACGACGATTCCGGGCGTGTTCGGGACGAAAGACGACTTCGTGCTGTTCCAGAAGCGCACCGAGTATCACTGCATTCGCTGCGGCGGTCATCACGGGCACGTGTTCAAAGACGGGCCGGCGCCGACGTACGATCGCTGGTGCAATAACGGGATCGCGCTGAAGTTTCTCCCTGCCTAAGAACAAAAACCGACGCGTCGGTAAGCGTGGTCTCGCAAGCCCTCGACCACGTCTTTGCAAGATTAGCGCTCGGCAAGCGACCGGTCAGCGAGCTCGAGCTGGTCCACGCGCGTGTTTCGGAGAAGACCGTCTGGTCGTTCGTCGTGCTGACGAGCGATGACGGTCTGCGCGGCGTCGGCGAGGCGTCGCTGCCACTGGATCCCGCTTCGCTCGATTTGCCGTTCGTTCGGGCGCGCAACACGCTTGTGCATTCCTCATTAGAAGAAACGCGCGCCTTCACTCGCGTCGATCGCCGTCGCCTTCCGGAGGCCGCGATCGCGAGCGCAATCGAGCAGGCGACGTGGGACCTCTGTTCGCGACAGACGAATGCGTCGGTCGTCACCGTGCTCGGCGGCGACCAGAGCACGTCGATCCCGCTCTATGCCAACATCAATCGGCGGACGACCGATCGGACGCGAGCCGGTTTCGCGAAGAGCGCGCGCGATGCAGTCGAAGCGGGATACGACGCATTCAAGATCGCGCCGTTCGACGACGTCACGCCGCAGACGGCCGATTCTAATCGTGGCCGCCACGCGATCGCAGAAGGCGTCGATCGTGCGGCCGCCGTGCGCAAGGCGATCGGTCCCGAGCGCGAGCTCTTCGTCGACTGTCACTGGCGGTTCACCGCGAGCTCCGCGATGCGCGCCATCGACGCGCTGGCCGAGCTCGGCGTGAGCTGGTTCGAGTGCCCGTTGCCCGAAGGCGACGATGCGATGGCCGCGATACGCACGTTGCGCGGCCACGCGAACGCGCGCGGCATGCGTCTCGCGGGCCTCGAACAGCTGACCTGCCGTGCGGCGTTCCGGCCATGGCTCGACGCCGGCATCTACGACGTCGTCATGCCCGACGTCAAATACTGCGGCGGCGTCGAAGCGTTGATCGCGATCGGTGAGGACGCCAATCGGCACGGCGCGCGATGCGCGCCGCACAACCCCTCCGGGCCGGTAAGCCACGCAGCGAGCCTCGCAGCGTGCAGCGCGCTGCCTGCGCCGGTGCTGCTCGAGCACCAGTGGGACGAGACGCCGTGGTTCTACGCGTTGGCGGGTGAAGCCCTGCCGAAACCGATCGCCGGGGCGAGCGCGATGCCCAAAGCGGCCGGCTTCGGTGTTGCGCTAAGCCTCGATGGACTCAGTGTGCGCAGAGTAAGCTGATCGCTTCGATCGACGAACCGCTTCCGATGAACCGCACAACGATCCTTCAATCCGGCGTGCTTTGCATCGCGCTCGCAATCGCAGCGCACGCGCCTTCGTACGCACAACCGTATCCGGCGAAGCCGATCAAGCTCGTCGTGCCCTACCCTCCCGGCGGAAGCGCCGACATCCTCGGCCGCGCGCTCGGCCAGAAACTCGCGGACCAGCTCGGCCAGCCGGTCGTTATCGAAAATCGTCCCGGCGCCGGAACCGCCGTGGGGACCGAGTTCGTCGCGCGCAGCGCCCCGGACGGCTACACGCTCCTGCTCGGCACCGTCAGCTCGCACGCGATGAATCCGGCGATCGCGAAGCTGGCCTACGATCCGATCAAGGACTTCGCGCCGATCGCGCCGGTGGCGACGATTCCGTTCGTGCTGGTCGTGCATCCGTCGGTGCCGGCGCAAAGCGTGAAGGAGTTCGTCGACTACGCGAAGGAGCGGCCCGGCAAGATCAACTATTCGTCAGCGGGCGGCGGAACATCGAACCATCTGGCCGGCGAGCTCTTCAACCTGTCCGCCGGCGTCAACCTGACGCATGTTCCATATAAGGGAAGCGCGCCTGCGCTGCAGGACCTGATCGCGGGCCATGTGCAAGCGATGTTCGACCTCGTGTCGACCGCGCTGCCAAGAATCCAGGCGGGGAACGTGAAGCCGATCGCGGTCACCAGCGATGCGCGCTTGAAGAGCCTGCCGAACGTCCCGACGCTCAAGGAATCCGGCTATCCGAACTACGAAGTCAGTGCCTGGTTCGGACTCTTCGCGCCAGCCGGGACGCCGAACGCGATCGTGAGCCGATTGAGCGATGAGACGGCGAAGGCCATCGCGTCCGCCGAACTGAAGGACAAGCTCGGCCCGCTCGGCATGGAAACGATGCAGGGCTCGCCGCAATCGTTCGCGGGACTCGTCGCAAGCGACTTCGACAAGTGGCGCGGCGTCGCGAAGACGGCAAACATCAAGATCGAGTAGAGGTTCGTCAACGCGATGGCACGTCGACCGCGACGTCGTTACGCAGGATGTCCTCGATCGCTCGCGTGCTCGCCCTAAGCTTCGGCAGATAGCGGGTCTCGATCTCGCGGCGGCCGTGGCGGCTGAACGCCAGCGCGAGGTTCAGCGCGGCGATCGTCGCGCCGTGGCGGTCGCGAATCGGCGTCGCGAGGCCGGCGATGCTTTCCTCCACCTCGCCGTCGATGTAGCACCAGCCGGTTCTGCGGATCGCGACGATGCGCCGCTTGAGCTCGCGCTTGTCGGTGAGCGTCTTCGATGTGACGGCGACCGGCTTCAGCGCCGCGAGATAGGCGTTGAGATCCTGATCCGGCAACGCCGAAAGCAGCACACGACCCATCGAATTCAGGTACGCCGGCAGGCGGCTGCCGACGTTCAAGTCGATGCGAACCAGCCGGCGGGCCTCGGCGCGCGCGACGTAGACGACGTCGCGGCCGTCCAGCACACCGATCGAACAGGTCTCGCCGGTGTCATGCATCAGCGCGTCGACGATCGGCTTCGCGATCGCGGCGAAGCCCAGCGACGCGAGGTACGCGTAACCCAGTCCCAGCACGCGCGGCGTCGGCGCGTAATGGCGACCGGCGCGGCGCACGAAGCCGAGCCGCTCGAGCGTGCCGAGGACGCGCATCGCTGAGGCGCGCGTGATCGAAAGTCGCTCGGCGACCTCGATCATCGCGAGCTCGTGCGCATCACCGGCGCCGAAAAGCTCGAGGACGCGAAGCCCCCGTGCGAGCGACTCGAGGTGCTCGGAGCGCGGCGCTCGCGCTACACGTTGGGTCTTGCTTGACATGACCGGAGGACCTGGCGCAGTATTTTGCGAACAAATGTTCGCAAAAGCAAAGCCGCCTTCGCGTGCTTGATCGCGGCCAAGCCGGAGACGCAAGATGCAACCGTCGATGTTGGAGGAGCTGGTCCCGGTCCCGAACCCCTATCCGGTCGTCTCCGACGTTCGTTATCCCGAGGTCTGGCACCTGTGCGAGCAGGCACGATCGCTCGCGTGGGACCCGGCGCGCGACATCGACTACAGCGACCTTGCGCAAGCCGACCTGCCGCGCGAGGTGCGCGCGGCCGGTGCCGAGTGGTGGAGCCTGCGCGCGTGGATGGAGCACGGGGCGACGCCGTACGGGGCCGAGCGACTGCGCGACGCGATCTTCGCGCACCAGCCGTTCGAGGTGAAGCAGCACATCACGAACTTCATCGCCGAGGAGTTCCGCCATCACGAGGCGAGCTTCCGCATCGCCAACGCGCTGGGCGGCTACGAGCCGACGCCGCGGGCCGACTATTTCGAGAAGATCATTCCGCGCTTTCACGACGAGAAGGACGAGAAGGCGATGAGCTTCTTCGCCGGGCTCTCGGTCAACACGCTGTTCGAGCAGCTTTCCGGCGAGCTTTTGCAGGCGCGCTACGAAAACGCGCGCTTCGAGTCGATCCGCAAGGCCTGCCGGCTGATCCTGCGCGACGAGGCCCGTCACATCCAGTTCGGCCGGATCATCATGCGGCTGTTCTTCAACGACCTCTCGGTCGACGAGAAGACGATCATCGGCACGAAGTTCGCGAAGAAGCTGCGCGGAAGCCTCTTGAGCGGCGTCTATTCGGTGGTGAACCTGCCTGCCGACGAGCGCGCGCGTTCCGCGAAGAACCGTGCGCTCGCTGCCGAGCACGGGCTCGGCGCGACGCATCCGGACGACGAGAATGCGATCATCCGCCGCGGACTTGCGAAGATCCGCAAGGACGTCGGCCAGTACGGCGTCGACATTCCGCCGATCGCCGAGATCGACGACACGAACGTGTCGATGCTCCAGCAGTAGGCCCGCTCCGAATCGAAGTACGTTGGAGGTCACGATGTGCGCTCAGTCAAAGCTCGGTTGCATGGGTCTCTCGATCGTTGCTGCCGCCGTGTTCCTGCTGCCGCCGTCGCCGGCAGTCGCGCAGACCGAGATCAACGTTCCGATCCTCGTCCCGATCACCGGATTCCTCTCGCTCGAAGGCACGAGCCAGCGCAACGGCGCGTTGCTCGCGATCAGGAACGCGCCGGCCGGCGTAAAGGTCACCGCCGAAGTCACCGACACCGGCGCGTCGCCCGAAGGCGCGACGACGGCGCTGGAGCGCGCGCTGTCGCGCGGGAGGGTCTCTGCCGTCGTCGCATCGATGCTCGGCACGCAGATGCTCGCGATGCTGCCGATCGGCCTCGAGAACAAGGTGCCGCTGGTCACCGTTTCCGGCACCGCCGACATCACCGAGAAGAACAATCCCTATGTGTTTCGCTTCTTCCCGGGCGATGCGGTCGCAAAGGGCGCGCACGTGCGCTACGTTCTCGACGAGCTCAAGAAAAAGCGCGTCGCGCTGGTCTATCAGACGACGGCGTACGGCCAGAGCGGCCGCCGCCACATCGTCGACCTCCTGAAGAAGGCCGGTCTCGAGCCCGCGATGGAAGAGGCGCTCGACGTGACGATCAAGGACATGTCGACGGTCATCGGCAAGGTGCAGGCGGCGAACCCCGACGTGGTGCTTTTGCACTTGCACGGCGGTCCGTCGGCGTTGTTCCTGAAGCAGGCGGCTGCGTCGAAGCTCAATCTGCCGATCGTCGCCGGATCGGGGCTAAGCCAGCCTTCGACTGTCGCGTTGCTCGAGCCGGCCGAGTTGAAGGACGTATGCGCCGAGACGAATGCATCGCCGGTTGCCGGCGGCTCACCGGAAATGGAGCGCTTCCTTGCCCAGTACCGCGCTGAGTTCAAGTCCGAGCCCGACGGCTTTGCGGTCGGGCAGTACGACGCGACCGCGATGGTCATCGATGCGGCCGCGAAGGGCGCGAAGACCGCAGAAGACATCCGTAAGGCCCTCTCGGGATCAAGCTACAAGGGCCTCGCGATGACCTACAAGTCGGACGGCAAGGGCAACATGGCGGCCTCCGCCGTGATCATCTGCTACGACGGGTCGACGCGCACGCCGAAGATCGCGAAACGCTACGAAGGTTGATTCGCCGCGGGCCGGGCCTCGTACGTCACCCCCGGCCCGGGATAGAGGATCGCAACGCCTTCCTGATGCGCTCGACTTAACCGCGTGCTGCTGCAGACGCTGGTCAATGCCCTCGCACTCGGCGCGTCGTACGCGCTATTGGCGCTCGGTTTCGTCCTGATCCTGAACGCAACCAGCGCGGTCAACTTCACTCACGGCGACATGGTGATGGCCGCCGGCTACGTGGCCATCGCGCTGTTCAGCGTCTTCCAGGTGCCGGGCGCGGTGCTTCTGCCGCTGGTGCTCGTGACGATGGCGGCGATCGGCTTCGTGTTCTCGGCCTTCGCCTACTTCCCGTTGCGCAACCGGCCGCCGGTATCGGTGTTCATCTCGACGATCGCGCTCGGCATCGTGTTCCAGAACTCGGCGAACGCGATGTTCGGTGCCGAGCCGCGCAAGGGGCCGCCGCTCCTCGCCGAAGGCTTGATCGACGTCGGCGGCATCACCATCGGCAAGCAGGCGCTCGCGATCGTCGTCGTCGCGATCGTGTTGATCGTCGCGCAACACCTGCTCCTCAATCGAACGCGGATCGGACGCGAGCTTCGCGCCACCGCGCAGGACCGACCGATGGCCGAGGCGATCGGCATCCGCGTCAATCGCATGATCGCGCTCACGTTCGCGCTCGGGTCCGCGCTTGCCGGAGCGGCCGGCTTGATGCTGTCGAACACGTTCTTCGTCACGCCGACCGACGGCACGAACTACATCATCAAGGCCTACATCGCCGTGACCATCGGCGGCTGGGGCAGCCTCACCGGCGCGGTGTGCGGTGCGTTGATCATCGCGCTGTTCGAAGTGTTGTTCCCCTCGCTGCCGCTGCTCGTACCGCCGCTCGGTGCGATCGCGCCGTGGCTGTTCACGCATACCGCATCGACGATACTGCTGTACCTGTTCCTGCTCGCGATCATGTTCTTCCGACCGCAGGGCCTGTTCGGCGAGACCGTCCAGCGCAGAGTATGACCGCGGCGCTCGACTGGTCGAAGACCGGGATCCGGCCGCTGTTGATCGCCGGCGTTGTGCTGCTCGTCGCCTGGCCGCTGCTTTGGACATCGCCCTACGATCTGCGCATCGTCACGATCGTCGGCATCTATGCGCTGCTCGCGCTCGGCTACCAGTTCATCTTCGGCCATGCCGGTGCGCTCGCGCTGACGCAAGGAACGTTCTTCGGCGTCGGCGCGTACGTCACCGCCATCTTGAGCGTCCGATACGCGATCGGCGGCGAGTTGACGCTGGTCTTGTCGATCGCGGTGCCGGTGGCGCTGGCCGCATTGATCGCCGCCCCGGTGTTGCGGCTCGAATCGCACTACTTCGCGCTGGCCACGCTTGGCATCGGGCAGGTCATGCTGCTGATCGCGGTTGCGTGGCAGGACTTTACCGGCGGTTCGAACGGCATTTCGGGCATTCCGGCCCTGAACGTTTTCGGCGTCGAGGCAAAGAAGGGTTATGGCCTCCTCGCCTTCGTCTGGACCTGCGTTGCCGCCGGCGCGTTCCTGTCATGGCGCATCACGCGGGGTCTCTACGGCGCGGGACTTGCGATCTCGCGCGAGAATCCTGTCGCCGCGTTGTCGTTGGGCATCGACATCGCGAAGCTCCGTTACGCGATGTTCCTGTTGTCGGCGATGTTCGCCGGCCTCGCGGGCGCGCTGTACGCGCACACGATCCGCGTCGTGTCGCCCGAAGCGCTGGAATTCCCGATCATGGTCGCGTGTCTGACGATCGCCGTCGTCGGTGGGAGGACGCACATCGCGGGGGCGATCCTCGGTGCGTTCCTGATCGTCAACCTGCCCGAGTGGTTCCGCGCGATGGAGAAGTACTACCTGATCGCGTACGGTCTTGCGCTTCTCGCGATGATCATCGCCGCGCCTTATGGCTTGATCGGACTGCTGGAGCAGTGGCGGTCGAGGCTGTGGCCGGAACGCCCGCGCGAGATTCCGCAGCCCGAACTATTGGTGACTTCGCGCGTTGCCGTGACGAACGAGGCTCCGTTGCTCGAGATCCGCGGCGTGACCAAGCGATTCGGAGGACTCAAAGCGCTCGACGACGTGTCGCTGACGGTTGCGCGCGGCGAGATCTTCGGGCTGATCGGGCCGAACGGATCGGGAAAGACGACGCTTCTCAACATCGTCACCGGCATCTATCGCGCGGATGCCGGAAGCGTCGTCCTCGATGCGTTGCCGATCCACGACCAGCCGAGCTTCGTCATCGCGCAGGGCGGTATCGCGCGGACGTTCCAGAACGTCAATCTGGTCGATGAGATGACCGTCCTCGACAATGTTGCCGTCGCCCGTTATGGATTCGCGCGGGCGGGCCTGCGACAGGTGCTCGCGGCGCGCGCAAGCGACCCGGCATGGCGGCGTGCGCGCGCCCACGCCCTGTACCTGCTGGACTCGCTCGGCGTCGCAAGTGTTGCGCAAAGCACGGCCGGAAGCCTGGCTTATGGCGTCAAGCGCAAGGTCGAGGTTGCGCGCGGTCTCGCGCTCGAGCCCAAGTTGCTCCTGCTCGACGAGCCGGCCGCGGGCTTGAACGAAGTCGAGCAGCTCGACCTCGCGCAGCGCTTGCGCGGATTCGCCGCGAACGGGCTCGCGATCCTGGTGATCGAGCACAACATGACGTTCCTGATGCCGCTCGCGCAGCGCATGGCCTGTCTCAATCATGGGGAATTGATCGCCGTCGGCACGCCGGCCGAGATTCGCGCGAACCGGACGGTCATCGAGGCGTATCTCGGGGCACCGGAGCCCGTTGCCGCATGAAGCCGCTGCTCGAAGTCGCGAACCTCGTCGCGCGTTACGGCCAGATCGTGGCGCTGCGTGACGTCAGCCTTCGCGTGGGCGAGGGCGAGGCGGTCGCGCTGGTCGGCGCGAACGGCGCGGGCAAATCGACGCTGATCAAGTGCATCATGGGGCTCGTGCGCGCCTCGTCCGGCGCGGTAAGCCTAGGCGGCGTGGATCTCCTCAAGCGCCCGATATCGGATCGCGCGACGCTCGGCATCGGCTACGCGCCGGAAGGCCGCCGCATCTTTCCCGGATTGACCGTGCAAGAGAACCTGCTCGTTGCAAGCCGCGAACGGGATAACGGTCGAAAGCGTGCGGACGACGTCTACGAAATTTTCCCGGCGCTCGAGGACAAACGTGATCAGCTCGGCTGGTCGCTCTCCGGCGGTCAACAGCAGATGCTTGCGATCGGTCGCGCCTTGATGCCGCGGCCGCGTCTCCTGCTGCTCGACGAGCCTTCGCTGGGGCTCGCGCCGCTGCTCACCACAGAGGTGTTCACCCGCATCGACGCGATCGCAAAGTCGGGTACCGCGGTTCTCCTGGCCGAGCAGAACGTGCACAAGGCGCTCCAGGTTTCGCATCGCGCGTATGTGATCAAGCTCGGCGCGGTCACGAAGTCGAGCGCCGCGCGCGAACTCGCAGCTGACAACGACCTGACCGGCGCCTATCTCGGCGCCTGAATGCGCTACACACCACGGATTGCCCGATGAACGCCGCCCTTCGCTATACGCCCGCCGACTACGCCGATTTGATGAAGATCACGCCGACTGCGAGCATCTATGTGGACGGGGCGTTTCGCGAGACCGCCGCAAAGCGCAACGTCTTCGGCAAGACGAACGGCGACGTCATCACCGAAGCGGGCTCCGCCTCGCTCGAGGACATCGATCGCGCCGTGGCCGCGGCGCGCGCAGCGTTTCCTGCATGGTCGACGAAGGCGCCGGCGGAACGCAGCAGGATTCTGCTCGCGATGGCAGCGTCGTTGCAGGCGCGGTTCCGCGAGTTCGTCGCGCTGGAATCCCACCAGGCCGGCAAGACGATCGCCGATGCCGAGATCGACGTTCGCGCGAGCATTGCAACCCTCGGCTGGTTCGCCGGGTGCGCGGAGCGACTCGATGGTCGCGTGGTCGCCAGCGCCTCGACGATGCATCGCTATGTGCGCAGGGAACCGCTCGGCGTCTGCGGTCTGATCCTGCCGTGGAATTTTCCGTTGCTTTTGATGATCTGGAAGCTCGCTCCCGCGCTCGCGGCCGGCAACACCGTCGTCGTGAAGCCGGCCAGCGAAACACCGCTTACCGCGCTCGCTTTCGCGGCGCTGACCGGCGAGGCCGGCCTGCCTCGCGGCGTCATCAACGTAACGCCGGGACCGGGACACCACGTTGGCATGGCGCTCGCGACCCATCGCGACGTCGTGAAGCTATCGTTCACCGGATCGACCGACGTCGGCAAGGAGGTTGCGCAAGCCGGGGCGAGAACCGTCAAGCGCGTGACGCTCGAGCTCGGCGGAAAGTCGCCGGCGGTGATCTGCGATGACGCCGACATCGATCGGGCCGTCATCGGCACCGCGGCGGGCGTGTTCGGGCATGCCGGACAGAAGTGCGCAGCGCGCACACGCTGCATCGTCATGCATTCGGTCGCCGACGAGGTGGTCGAGAAGCTCGCTGCGCGCGCTCGCGCGTTGAAGATCGGCGACGCGATGGACGCATCGACCACGCTCGGCCCGGTGATCAACCGTGCCGCGCAGGAACGGATTCTCGGCTACTGCGCGACCGGCATCGAGGAAGGGGCGCGGCTCGTGTGCGGCGGCACGGCGCCCGCAGATCGATCGGGTCCGTTCGTCGAGGCGACGATCTTCGATCGCGCGACGAACGCGATGACCATCGCCCGCGAAGAGATCTTCGGACCGGTGCTCGCGGTGATTCGCGTCGAAAGCCTGGACGAGGCGATCGCAGTCGCGAACGATTCGGCCTACGGCCTTGCGGCGACGGTGTGGACGCGCTCGCTCGCACGCGCGCATCAGCTCGCGGCGAAAATCGAAGCCGGAACGGTCTCGGTCAATACACCCGCCGTCGTCGGCATCGAGATGCCGTTCGGCGGCTACAAGGCGAGCGGCTATGGTCGTGAGCTCGGCATCGAGGGCATGGACGCGTACCTGCAGTCGAAAAGCGTCGTCATGGAGATCAGTTGAACGGAGTCGTCACGATGATGGACAACGCGTCGCAACCCTTCAGCTTCGTGCACTCGAACCGCCGTGTGATCTCGGCGTGGGGCGGTCTCGACAAGCTCGGTGAGCTGGCGAAGGAGCACGGTTCGCGGCGGCCCGCCGTCGTCATGGACGCCTTCTTCGCAGGAGGCGAGCGGTCCGCGCGCATCGAGAGCCTGTTGAGCGAAGCCTGTGGCCAGAGACCGCATTTCCACTTCGTCCCTGCACACGAGCCGGACATCGAAACCGTGAACGCCTGTGCGCAAGCAATGGCCGCGGCCAATCCCGATCTCGTTGTTGCGGTCGGCGGCGGATCGGCGATGGATACGGCGAAGATCGCGCGCTTGCTGCTGTCGAATCCGGGACCGGTCGAAGCGATCGCCGGCTTCGGCAAGCGCTTCAAGCCGCATGAAAGCCTGATGATCGCGGTGCCGACGACAGCAGGCACCGGCAGCGAGGTATCCGAGTCGGCGATCGCCGGCAAGCCGAACTCTGACTTGAAGCTCATCTTCCGCTCGCAGGACATGACGCCGCAGATCGCTTTGCTCGATGCGAGCCTGTGCGTCTCCGCGCCGACGAGCGTGATTGCCGCATCCGGATTCGATGCGGTGACGCACGCCGTCGAGGCCTATGTCGCGAAAGCGGCGTCGGTGATGACCGATCCGTTCGCCGAGTCGGCGCTGCGCCTGCTCGGTCGCTGGCTTCCGATCGCGTACCGCGATCCGGCGAACGGAGAAGCGATGAGCGCCTGCCTCATTGCATCCTGCCAGGCTGCGATCGCGTTCAACAGCGCGAACCTGGGACTTGCGCACGCACTCGCTGCGCCGCTCGGAGCGTTGCACCATGTCGCGCACGGCCTGGGCAACGCGCTCGCCTTGCCGACAGTAACGGCGTACAACGAGACAGCGATGGGTGCAAAGGCGCGCTTTATCGCCGACGCCTTCGGCGCGCAATCGGCGGCGGCGGGAGTCGCGAAGATGCGCGCCGCGCTCGATCTCGATGTAAGTCTCGACGAGTTCGTCGTGACCGACGAGGAACGCGAGCGGCTTGCGCAGTCGGCAATGAAGAGCGGTCAGGTGCGGATGAATCCGCGGCTTGCGACGATCGACGACATGAGGGCGATCGTGCAATGCATGCGCACGCCGACGGGTAGCGAGGCGCCGCGCATCGAGATCTGAAGGAGACGTCGGCATGATCAACAAGACGCTGAATCCCGCAACCGTTCACCAGCCGGCCGGGCTGTACAGCCATGGCGTCATCGCGAAAGCGTCCGGCGAGTGGCTCTACGTGGCCGGACAGGTCGGCATCGAACCCGATGGCGCGCTCGCACAGGGATTCGCCGAGCAGGCCCGGGCGACGTGGACGAACGTCGTCGCCGTTCTCGCCGCAGCCGGTATGGATGTCCAGCATCTGGTCAAGGTCACGACGTTCCTGACCGATGCCGACAACCTGCCGCAGTTGAATCCGGTGCGGGCGAAGATCCTCGGTGACGCGCGTCCCGCGTCGACGCTGGTGATCGTCAAGGCGCTGGCCAAGCCGGAATGGTTGATCGAAGTCGAAGCCGTCGCCCGCAAAGACTGATGCCGGCGGGCGCCCGACCGTTTCGTTTACCGATCGAGCGCTGCGACAATCCGCATCCTGCCGAGCGGCGATCCACGATCGCGGTTGGTTTCTAGCGCCGCCCAGCGCCGAGAACGCCCTTCACCTCGCTGACTTGAGCCAACGCGCGCTTGAGCTCCGCAAGGCTTCGCACCTCCAGCGTGAACGCCATCCGCGCCAGGTGCTGCTTCGACAGCGTGTTGACGGCGGTCACGTTGATCTTCTCCTTGCTGAAGATCTCCGAGAGATCGCGCAACAGGCCTGGGCGGTCGCTCGCCTCGACGACGATGTCGACCGGGAACACCTCGTCGCGCGGCGCGCCCCAGTTCGAGTCGATGAGCCGCTCCGGCTGCTCGCGGCGCACGCGCGCAAGATTCGCGCACGACGCGCGGTGGATCGTGATGCCCTTGCCGCGCGTCACGAAGCCGACGATCGGATCCGGCGGCGCAGGCTTGCAGCACTTGGCGAGACCGGTCATCAGTCGGTCGACGCCGACGATGAGGATCCCTTCGGCGCTGCCCTTCGAGCGGCTCTTGCGCGTCGTGACCTCCGCCGGCGTATCGTCGCGCGGCGTGTCGAACGGCTCGCTCAACGCGCGGATCGCCGTCTGGATCGTGCGCAGGTTGATATCGTCGCGCGCCGCGGCGCCGAAGAACTCGTCGAGCTTGGGAAAGCCGGCCTTCGCTGCAAGAGCGTCGAGGTTCAGCGCCGACGCGCCGGCCCGTGCGAGCTCGCGCTCGACGATCGCACGGCCCTGGGCAATCGTCGCGTCGTGCTGTTGCGCCTTGAACCACTGCCGGACCTTCGCGCGGGCCCGGTGGCTTACGACATAACCCAGTTCGGGGTTCAGCCAGTCGCGCGACGGGCCGCCCTGCTTCACCGTCGTGACCTCGACGCGCTGACCGTTGGCGAGCCGCTGGTTCAACGGCACCATGTGTCCGTCGACGCGCGCGCCGCGGCAGCGATGCCCGAGGTCGGTGTGAACCGCGTACGCGAAGTCGATCGGCGTCGCGCCGCGCGGCAGGTCGATCACCTTGCCCTGCGGCGTCAGGACGTAGATCGTGTCGGCGAAGAGGCTCTCGCGGAACTCGGTCAGCCAGTCGCCGGCATCGACGATCGCATCCTTCCAGTCGAGCACCTGTCGCAGCCACGCGATTTTCGCGTCGAAGCCAGGGTCGCGCGCATGCCGTCCACCGACCTCCTTGTACCGCCAGTGCGCGGCGACGCCGTACTCCGAATGCTGATGCATCTGCCAGGTGCGGATCTGCACTTCGAGTGCCTTGCTTTCGGGGCCGATGACCGCCGTGTGCAGCGAACGGTAGTCGTTTGCTTTCGGCTTCGCGATGTAGTCGTCGAACTCGCCGGGCAGCGGCGTCCAGCGGTTGTGCACGATGCCGAGCGCCGCGTAGCAATCCTTGACGTCGCCGACGAGGATGCGCACGCCGCGGATGTCATAGAGACTGTCGATGCCGACATCCTTGCGCAGCATCTTGTTGCGGATGCTGGTGATGTGCTTCGGTCGGCCAGTCACTTCCGCTTCGATGTTCGCGGCGTCGAGCTCGCGCTTCAACTCCGCGACGACGTCCTCGATGTAGTGCTGCCGATCGAGCCGCCGTTCGTCGAGCGCGCGCGCGATGTCCTTGTAGACCTCGGGTTCGGTCGCGCGAAGTGACAGGTCTTCGAGCTCCCACTTGAGCTGCCAGACGCCGAGCCGGTTCGCCAGCGGCGCGTACAGATCGGACACTTCTGTCGCGAGCGCGCGCGCGGCCGCTGCATCGTTGGCCACGCGATGGCGAAGCGCCTGCGTGCGCTCGGCGAGCTTGATCAGCACGACGCGAATGTCTTCGACCATCGCGAGCAGCATCTTGCGCAAGTTCTCGGCCTGCACGCCGGGTGTCGACGAGGGTGAACCCGGTGGCATCGCCCGGATCTGCGTCATCCGCGCGACGCCATTCACCAGGCCGGCGACTTCGTCGCCCTCGCGCTCGGCAAAT
>DATLNR010000053.1:0-39018 GCA_035536655.1 Casimicrobiaceae bacterium | reverse complement strand
AACTTCTTCGCGTGGGGCTTTTCGCGCGCGCGATAGACGTCGGCCGCTGCCCACGCGGCTTGCGCGGACGCTTCGATCTTTGCAGCGTCGAACGGCTGATTCACGGCGGCGGCGCGCTTGTTCGCGCGTCGATAATGAGTCAACCGTTGATTATAAGCGGCGCGACTATTGAGCGACGATCGTGCGCTCGTAAATGAACGACGGAACCGGCGCCGTAGTTGGAGCGCAAACGGCCGGTGTCGTCGATGAGCGTTCCATTGTGGTAGCGGATGAACGACAGGACGAGGATGGAAGGCCGTCGTAACGGATCGTACGTGCGTGGCTGTTCCGGTCGCGATATTCATCAACGTTGTCGGAGCAGAGGGGCGAGAGTTTGCGGGCGGACGGATTGGAGTGCGGTTGAGTCGCAGCCAAGTCAAGCCGCTTCCATAGCGCGTGTACGCGCCTTCGAACATCGTGCTCGCGATCGAGCTGAAAGTCGACGAACAGCTCGCCGGCTTCACTTGCCGACCATGTCGCATTGAACGGTCCGCGGTGGGTCATGACTCGTTCTGGTCGGAGTTCCGCGCAGCGCAATACGAGGCGGAAGGCTGCCCCCCGGTCATTGGTACGGGCGGCGTCCATCCGACGGCGAACCCCGCCCGGCGGCCGTTCGGCCCGGAGGCCGGATGCGGACGGCTCGGGGTGTCACAATCGCGCTCTTCGTGGAACCTGTTTTCGTGACGACGCTCTATCAGGCGTCCATGATCGGAACATCGCCTCTCGCGTGCGACGCTTAGCTCACTTTGCGGTTGCCCTTCTGCTTGCGCTGCTCGGCGCAGCGACGTCGCTCGTTCATGCTCAGCCGGTCCGCACGTCCAACGTCGAAGCCGAACTCGTCGCGGAACGTAATGCAATCGTCCCCGGCCAGACGAACACTGTCGCGCTGCGCTTCAAGATCCGCGATCGCTGGCACACGTACTGGCGCAATCCCGGCGATTCGGGTCTGCCGACGACCCTCGAATGGAAGTTGCCGGCGGGCTTGACCGCCGGGCCGATCCAATGGCCCGCACCAAAGCCGCTGCCCGCCGGCCCGCTGGTCAATTACGGCTACGAAGGCGACGTGTTTCATCTGGTCGACATCGCCGCGCCCGCGACGCTGGCCGTCGGTACACCGGTCACGTTGAGCGCTCGCGCCGACTGGCTCGTGTGCGAGGATGTCTGCATTCCCGAAGGCGCCGATCTTTCGCTGACGCTGCCCGTGGCGGCAGATGCGTCAACGAACGTGCAGTGGGGCAAGGCGATCACGTCCACGCGCGACGCGCTTCCGAAGCCGATCACGGGTTGGCAGGCAACAGCGAATGCTGAGGGAGCAAGCGTGCGCCTCGTGCTCACGTCGCCCACCGGCGCGTCCGATCCGGGATCGCTGCGCTTCTTCCCGTTCGACGAGGGCCGCATCGAGCCGTCGCGTCCACAGACGCTCACGCGCGACAACGGTCGTTATGTGCTGACGCTGCCGGTCGCGCATCAGCTCGCGCCGGGTTTCACGCGCGTTACAGGTGTTGTGACGGCAACGAACGGCATCAACGGCGCAAAGGCAGCGACGATCGACGTGCCGTTGTCGGGCAGCGTCGTCGCTGGCGCGAAGCCGCTCGATGCGCCCGCACCGAAACTGAACATTGACGCGGCGTCCGCGTCATCGTTGTCGCTGGGCGCCGCGCTCATGCTCGCATTCGTCGGCGGGATGTTGCTGAACCTGATGCCGTGCGTCTTCCCCGTCCTATCGCTCAAAGTGCTCGGCTTCGTCGAGCATCACGATGCCAAGCCGACGATGCATCGCGAGGCGATCGCGTACGGCGCCGGCGTCGTGCTGTCGTTCGTGCTCCTGGCGTTGGCACTGGTCGCGTTGCGCGCGGCCGGCGAGGAGCTGGGCTGGGGCTTCCAGTTGCAGTCGCCCGCAGTCGTCACCACGCTTGCGCTGTTGTTCTTCGTGCTCGCGCTCAACCTCTCGGGCGTGTTCGACTTCGGCATGTTCGCGCCGGCGAGCGTCGCCGGATGGACGTCGAAGAACCGCACGCTCGACGCGTTCGGCTCTGGGGTGCTCGCCGTCGTCGTCGCGTCGCCGTGCACGGCCCCGTTCATGGGAGCCGCGCTCGGTTATGCGATCTCGCAATCGCTCCCGGTGACGCTCGCGGTGTTCGCCGTGCTTGGGCTTGGTATGGCGTTTCCGTATGCGTTGCTCGCGTGGTTCCCGGCATGGCGGAGCCGTCTGCCGAAGCCCGGTCGCTGGATGGACCGCTTGAAGCAGCTGCTCGCGTTTCCACTCTACGCGACGGTCGCGTGGCTCGCGTGGGTGCTCGGTGCGCAGGTCGACAACGACGCCGTGCTGCGCCTTGCGGTCGGGCTGGTGGTCACCGCATTCGCGGCATGGGGATGGCGCGTGTTCAGGTCCGGCGGACACAACGCCTGGGCGGTCGCGTCGGTTGCCGGCGTCGCGGCAACGCTCTTTCTCGTCGCCCCGGTGCTCGTCGGCAGCACGCCGTCGACGGGGAGCGTCGCGCGAAAGGCCGGCGACGCGTGGCGACCGTATTCGCCGGCAACGATCGCTGAGATGACGCGCAGCGGACAGCCGGTCTTCGTCGACTTCACCGCGGCATGGTGCGTCACCTGTCAAGTGAACAAGCGTCTTGTGCTGAACGATGCCGCGGTGCTGGATGCGTTTTCGCGCAAGAACGTCGCGCTGGTGCGTGCCGATTGGACGCGGCGCGATCCGGAGATCACGCAGGCACTGACCGCGCTCGGACGCAGCGGCGTTCCGGTCTACGTGCTTTACCGGCCGGGCAAGTCGCCGCTGGTGCTGCCCGAAGTCCTGCAGGCGCGCTTCGTCCACGACGCGCTCGCGACGCTTTAGAATTACAGGTCATTCCCGGAGGTCGCCCGATGAGAACGTTTTCCGTCCGAGCATCCGTCATGGCGGCGATGACGCTGCTGGCCGTCGTTGCGCATGCCTCGACACCCGGCAAGCCGGCGCCCGAATTCACGCTGAACGATGCGAGTGGCAAGGCGATTCGCCTCGCCGATCTGCGCGGCAAGACCGTGGTCCTCGAGTGGACCAACCCCGAGTGCCCATTCGTGCAGAAGCATTACGTCAGCAAGAACATGCAAGGCTTGCAGAAAGAGTATGCGGCGAAGGACGTCGTGTGGCTCTCGGTCAACTCGACCAGCAAGTCGCACAGCGAGTTCAAGACGCCTGCGCAGATGTTGAAGTGGATGGGCGATCACGGCGCGGCGCAGTCCGCGATCCTGCTCGACGACACGAGCAACGTCGGGCGGTTGTACGCCGCGCGCACCACGCCGCACATGTTCGTCATCGACCGCGACGGCAAGGTCGTCTACGCCGGCGCGATCGACGACAAGCGCTCGGCAAATCCCGCGGATGCGAAGACGGCGAACAACTTCGTGCGCGCCGCGCTCACCGAGACGCTGGCCGGCAAGCCGGTGACGACCGCCTCGACGCAGCCTTATGGTTGCAGCGTCAAGTATTGAGTTGTTGTGATGGCGCTGGAGACCTGGCTCGCGTTCCTTGTCGCCAGCTGCCTGATCAGTCTCTCGCCCGGCGCGGGCGCAATTTCGTGCATGGCGGCGGGACTGCGTTACGGATTCCGGCGCGCAATCTGGAACATCGTCGGCCTGATCCTCGGCATCCTGTTCGTGCTTTCGATCGTCGCCGCCGGCATCGGCGCGATCCTCGCCGCGTCATCGATAGCGTTTGCGATCGTCAAGTGGCTTGGCGTCGGCTATCTCGTATGGCTCGGCATCGCGCAGTGGCGCGCTCCATCCGCTCCGATCAGCGCCGACGGCGTCGACGCGCCGGCCGGCGCATCGTCGCTGGAGCTCCTGATCCGCGGATTCCTGGTCAACGCGACCAATCCCAAAGGCATCGTGTTCATGCTCGCCGTGCTGCCGCAGTTCATCGATCCGTCGCGCCCGCAGCTCGCGCAGTACTCGATCTGCGGCGCCACGCTCGCGATGACCGACGCCGTCGTCATGAGCGGTTACACGTACTTCGCGGCGCGCGTGCTGCGCATGCTGCGCGAACCGAGTCATATCCGATGGATGAATCGCACGTTCGGCGGATTGTTCGTCGCTGCGGGTGCGGCGCTTGCCACGTTCAAGCGCGCCGCTTGAGAGCCTAAGGAGCGTTCGCCCGAGCCCGCGGGCACCGTTGCAGCATGCGCTCGACACTGCGCAGCTTTGATCAGCACGTCGCCGAGATCGAGAAGCAACGCTTCGCTTCGCGCAGAACGACTCACTGTCGCAGCGCCAGTGCAAGACCGATCGGCACGAACGCAACGCTCAGCACGTTGCCGATGAGCACGATCGATGCGACCTTGCCCGGCTCCTTCCGATACAGCTCGGCGACCATGAAATTCAGAACGGCAGGCGGCAGCGAACCGAAAACGAACAGCAATCCCGCCTGCACCGGCGTCAGTCCCAGGAGCGGCGTCAGCACGGCGGCCATCCCAAGGCCGGCGAGCGGGCACACGATGCCGCCGACGATGCCGATGCGCGTGTCGCGCCAGTCGATGTCGATCAGCCGCACGCCGAGGGAGAGCAGCATCAACGGGATCAGCCCGTCGCCGACGATGCGAAACCCGGTGGCAATCCATTCCGGCAGCGGCGGACGGAACGCCGCGAAGGCGAATCCTGCCACCGTCGACCACACCATCGGGTTTCGCGCGAGACGCGTAAAGCGGGCGCGGTGATCCATGATCCATGCGCCGAGCGTGAAGTGCAGCAAGTTCGAGATCGTGAACAACGCGACCATCGGACCGAAACCCGCCTCGCCGAACGCGAGGACGGCGATCGGCAGCCCCATGTTGCCGCAGTTGTTGAACATCATCGGCGGGACGAACGTGCGCGCGTCTTCGCGCAACAACCGCGCAACCGGCCACGCGAGCAGTCCTGATCCGAGCACGATGCCGAGGCTGCCCAGCATCAGCAGCGCATCGGCGCGCAGATCGAACGACTTCGACGACAGCGCGGAGAAGATCAGCGCCGGCGCGAGCACATTCATGCTGATGCGGTTGACCTGCGCCATGTCCGGCTTGACGCGACGCCCCCACAGATAGCCGAGCGCGATGATCGCGAACACCGGGAGGATGATGCCGAGGATTCGCGAGGTCACGATTACAGGATGTACTTCGCGAGCTCCGTGTCTCCCGCAATGCCCGCCAGCCGCTCGTCGACGAACGGCGCGTCGATCGCGAGCGCGCCGCCGTCGGGCGTCGTCGCGTTGAACGACACGTCCTCGAGCAGCCGCTCCATCACCGTGTACAGCCGGCGGGCGCCGATGTTCTCCTGGCGATCGTTGACGCCGTGCGCGATCTCGGCCAGGCGGCGAATGCCGTCGGGCTTGAACTCGAGGCTCACGTTCTCCGTCGCGAGCAGCGCTTCGTACTGTCTCGTGAGACAAGCGTCGGTTGCCACGAGGATCTTCTCGAAATCCTCGACGGACAGCGGGGAGAGCTCGACGCGGATCGGGAAGCGGCCCTGCAGCTCCGGGATCAGATCCGACGGTTTCGACAGATGAAAAGCGCCGGACGCGATGAACAGCACGTGATCGGTGCGCAGCATCCCGTGCTTCGTCGTGACCGTCGTTCCTTCGACCAACGGCAACAGATCACGCTGCACGCCCTGCCGCGACACGTCCACACCTTGCACGTCTTGGCGCGACGCGATCTTGTCGATCTCGTCTAGGAACACGATGCCGTTCTGCTCGGCGGAGGCGATCGCGCGCGTCTTGATCTCCTCGTCGTTCAGGAGCTTGCCGGCCTCCTCCTCGGTCAAAAGCTTCAACGCATCGACGACCTTCATCCGTCGCGAACGCTTCCGGCCGCCGGAAAGTTGCTGGAACATGCCCTGCAGCTGGCTCGTCAGGTCCTCCATGCCCGGCGGTGCCATGATCTCCATCTGCGCCGGCAGCATCGCCACCTCGACGTCGATCTCCTTGTCGTCGAGCTTGCCTTCGCGCAGCATCTTGCGGAATTTCTGCCGCGTCGCGTTATCGGTCGGCTGCATGTCGGACAGGTTGATCTCGCGCGCCGGCGGGATCAGCACGTCGAGCACGCGCTCCTCCGCAGCATCGGCCGCGCGATCGCGGACCTTGCGCATCTCCGACTCGCGGGTTTGCTTGACGGCGACTTCGACCAGGTCGCGAATGATCGTGTCGACGTCGCGTCCGACGTAGCCCACTTCGGTGAACTTCGTCGCCTCGACCTTGACGAACGGCGCGTCGGCGAGGCGCGCGAGGCGTCTTGCGATCTCGGTCTTGCCGACGCCGGTCGGCCCGATCATCAGGATGTTCTTCGGCGTGATCTCGCCGCGCAGCGGCTCCTTGACCTGCAGCCTGCGCCAGCGGTTGCGCAACGCGATCGCGACGGCGCGCTTGGCCTTCGCCTGTCCGACGATGTGCTTGTCCAACTCCGAGACGATCTCTCTCGGCGTCATCGGGGCGGTCATGAAATCAGATCCGTCCAAAAAGAAACGGCCACCGCGTTAGGTGGCCGTCGATATTGTACGCGCGCGGCCGCATGAGGCGGTGCGCGAGGCATCACGTCTAATCCGGAATCGTCACCGTATTGTTCGAGAAGCTGATCGCATTGCCGCTTGCCGGAGTCGCCGAGATCGCCGGCAGGTTGGCGAGCGTAATCGCCGGCGCGGAACCCGGCGTTCCGCCGCGCGGCACCGCGCGTACAACCTGCGACGGTGGCAGCGCTGCGCCGGTCGTCAGGTGCGCGTACATACGATCGAGCGCCTGGAAGAAGTAGTAATGCAGCGGAACATACATCGAGTCATATCCCGGCAACAGTGCGTTGTCGATGAACGCGTCCAGATGCTGCGCGTTCGTGACCTCGATGTAAGAAAGCCGCGAAGCGGTTCCCTCGACGATCTTGTTCAGTCCGAAGTAGGGTCGGGACGTGAACGCCGGGGGCGTGTTGGTGTCCTGCCGCCCGTGCACGATGATGGCAGGCTTGCCACGCAGGTTCGCCGTGCGCAACACCTCGGCGTTTCCGGACTTGACGCGAGCGGCCAATGCGTCGGTTCCGGTCCACAGGTTGCGCAAGCAGCGCGCGCCGTCGGCATTGAAGTCTAACTGACCGGTCGAGGGCGAAACCGACACGGCATCGCGCAAAGGGCCGCCGACGCTCAGGTTGTTGATGATCTGGATCGTCGACATCGGCGGGATGCCGTTGCCGGTGGAAAACACCGTTGCCAGCGCAGCCAGCGCGATCGGCGCCGGCCGGTTGGCGGCATCGACGGCGGCGAACGAGAACCCGCAGACGTTGTCGGTGACGCTGAATCGACCGTATGCATTCGCGTAGGTTACGGCGATTGCCGGCGTCACGAACGCGTAATGCGAGGCCTGAAGGACGCTCGTGCTCGGTTCCCATCCCGCTGCGATGATGATGTCCATCGCTTCCTCCGCCTGTTCGGCCACGGTCGCCTTGGTCAGCAGGCCGAACGTTCTCAGCGCGGCGCAGCGATTGGTGGCGAGAGCTGCCGGCACGAGCGCACCGCCCGGACTGCCGGCCGCGCGCGTCGACAGCGTGGCGCAAGGCTGATAGAGGTTCGCAAGCGTCACGTAGTCGTAGAGCGTCCGCCCGGTGCCGGTGAAAACCGTGGTGCCGCGCTGAATGCGCAACGCGGAATTGGCAACGAGCTGTATCTGGGGTTCGCTGACTGCGATACCGTCGATCAGATTGTCGACGTCCTGCTCGGCCGCTGCGAGCGCCGCACCGCCTCCGTTGCTCACCGATGAACCGATGACCAGCGTGTTGTCGGCGTTGTACGGACGGCGCGTCGACCCGTCCGGATTGCGCAGCCCACTCTCCTCGTTCAACGCATAGATCGCGAAGCGAATCGCGTTCAGTGTGTCGAGACCCCAATCGCGCTCGGGGTTCTGCTGCGAGTGCGCGTGCTTGACGGCGATGCGGTTGGGATGGGCTGCGTGGAAAGCCGCCAACGCGCTGCCGATCAGCGATGTGAAGTTCGAAAGTGGTCCGGCTGCGGCGGCGGGCGAGCGCTGCCCCTGCTGAAGATTCACGGTGTCGGTTGCGAGATCGTGCACGCCCATGCCGGTCCCTTTGTCCGCATAGGCGACGGCGCAACCGCGTTTCAAACCCCACTCGCCGGACGTGCCGATCGCACCATAGACGCCGCGCGACCCCGAGGACGTGCCGGTGACGATGCATGGCCGCGTGCGGTCCCAGTTGTTCGGGATCTGCACCATCAGCGTGACGTTCTTCGTGCCGCTGCCGTCGTCGGCGTACGCCAGATATTCGACGCCGGCGACACGGCCCTCGCCGCGCGTATCGGCGCCATTCGCGTCGATGTTCGGGCCGAACAGCACGCCATAACCGCCGCGCGCGACGACGGGGACGAGCGCCCGATAGTTGTTGTAGATCGCGAGCCGGCGAAGCTCCGCGGTCGTCGGTGCGGTCGGATTGGCGATCGCCGGCGCCGCGCCCGCGAGTCCGGTCCGTCCGAGGCCAGCGGTCAGGAGATCGTCGGTCGTGCCGTCGTACACGGTCCGTTTGACCTGGCTCAAGAACGCAAGAAGCACATTGACGTCGGCGTTCGCGCCGCCGCCCCCGCCCCCGCATCCGGCAACAAGCGCAGCGACGACGAGTCCGGCGAGCGTCGAGCGCCCGCTCGAATGGTGAAAGTGCATCGTGTCCTCCTCCAGGAGCCGCGCGAGGGCTCGCGCTGCGCCGGCGATTATAAGGAAAGCTCGACCGTGCGCGTTCGTTTCTCGTCGCCGACCGCTTCTTTTATGATGCGCAACGCCTCCTCCGCATCCCATTCGATGACTCCACGCCATCTCGTTGCCTGTTGCCTGCTGACCGTCGGCGTGACCGCCTGCACGGGTAGTCCGTCACTCGATCCGCGACGCTGGTTCAGCCGCGACGAAGTCCCGCGCGCCGCGCAACGCGAAGCCCCCGGCGTCGAAGCCAGATTGCAACGGATCAATTCCGCGGCGAGCGGCATCGTCAAGGTGCGTGAAAGCGGCGATCTCCTGATCGTGTCGGTCGTGCTGGCGGGCGTCGGGCCGGGAACCTATCGCGCGGTGCTGCACGAGAACGGCAACTGCACGTCGCCGAACGGCTTCTCCGCCGGTGCACCATGGTCGTCTCCCGGCGCGCGCGAGCCGGCGACGCGAATGATCCCCGAATTCAATGTCACTTCCGATCGCGCGGGCGAGTTGATCGCGCGATTGCGCGGCGTCCGCATGGGCGATCTCATGAACCGCGGCGTCCTCGTCTACGAAGGCATCACGCCGATCGTGCCGAAGCCCGATGCGCGCAACAACGTCGTCGCTTGCGGCAGCTTCGTCAAATCCACGACGCTGTTCTGATCCCACGATGCCCATGCTCGCCGGTCGGAAGATCGTGATCACCGGCCTCCTGTCGAACCGGTCGATCGCCTACGGCGTTGCGAAGGCGTGCCACCGCGAAGGCGCGGAGCTCGCATTCACCTATGTCAACGACGACTTGAAGGATCGCGTCGTCAAGTTCACGGCCGAGTTCGGCGCGTGCCCGGTGCTCCCGTGCGACGTGGCGCACGACGACCAGATCGACGCACTGTTCGCAGCGTTGCAGCGCGAATGGGGAGGGCTCGACGGTCTCCTGCATTCGATCGCCTTCGCGCCCCGCGAATCGCTCGCCGGCGACTTTCTCGATGGACTGTCGCGCAGCGCGTTCGCGACGGCGCACGACATCAGCAGCTACAGCCTCGCCGCGCTTGCGAAAGGCGCGCGACCGCTGATGCAGGAGCGCGATGCCTCGATCGTGACGCTGACCTACCTTGGCGCCGAGCGCGCGCTGCCGAACTACAACGTCATGGGGCTTGCGAAGGCTTCCCTCGAGGCGAACGTGCGTTATCTCGCATCATCGCTGGGTCCGGAGGGCATCCGCGTGAACGCGATCTCCGCCGGGCCGATCAAGACGCTTGCCGCCGCCGGCATCGGCGGGTTCTCGAAGATCCTCGCCGTGGTGACGCGCAATGCGCCGTTGCGCCGTGGCGTGACCATCGACGAAGTCGGCAACGTCGCGGCATTCCTGCTCTCGGATCTGTCGTCGGGCATCACCGGCGAGATCACGTTCGTCGACGCCGGCTTCTCGACGGTCGCCGCGGGACTTTCCGAGTCTTGACGCGGCCGCGACCGGTCGCAAAGGACTTCGACGCGGTCGTCGTCGGCGGCGGTCACAACGGCCTCACCTGCGCCGCGTATCTCGCTGGCGCGGGGCTTTCCGTCTGCGTTCTGGAGCGCCGCGCAATCGTCGGCGGTGCGGCCGTCACCGAGGAGTTTCATCCCGGCTTTCGCAACTCGACGGCGAGCTACACGGTGAGCCTGCTCGATCCGAAGGTGATCGGCGACCTCCGGCTTGCCGAGCATGGATTGCGCATCGTTGAACGGCCGCTGGCGAACTTTCTGCCATTGTCGGAGCGTCGCGACGACTTCATCGAGATCGGCGGCGGCATCGAGGCGACGACGCGCCAAGTCGCGCGCCATTCGGCGAAGGATGCGCAACGACTGCCGTCGTACTACGCGATGATCGAATGCGCAGCCGAAGTCGTTCGTGCGCTCGCGACGACGACGCCGCCGAACCGATTCGACGGCGTTGGCGGGTTGCTGGATGCGTGGCGGACGTTTGCGCCGTTCCGTCGGCTCGACACCGCCGTCAAGGCCGATCTCTGCGAACTGTTCACGAAAAGCGCGGGCGACGTTCTCGATCGCTGGTTCGGATCGACGCCGGTCAAGGCAGCGTTCGGCTTCGACGCGATCGTCGGCAACTTCGCGAGCCCTTACACGCCCGGCACCGCGTACACGCTGCTGCATTACGCGATCGGAGAGGTCAACGGCAAGCGCGGCCAATGGGGACACGCGCTCGGCGGCATGGGCGCGATCACGCAGGCGATGGCGCGCGAGTGCGAAAGCCGAGGCGTCGCGATCCGGACGGGCGCGGCGGTCGAGAAGGTCGACGTGGTCAACGGGCGCGCGATCGGTGTGACGCTTGCCGATGGGAACGTCGTCCGCGCGCGCCGCGTCGTCGCGAACGTCAATCCCAAGCTTTTGTTCACGAAGCTCGTCGACCGCGCTCATGTGCCCGAGGACTTCCAACGCCGCATCGACGCATATCGCTGCGCGTCGGGAACATTGCGCATGAATGTCGCGTTGTCGGCGCTGCCTGTCTTCGCCGCCAAGCCGGGCGTCGGCCCGCATCTCGCGAGCGGCATCGTCATCGCACCGTCGCTCGACTACATGGAGCGCGCGTACTTCGACGCGAAGACGAACGGCTGGTCGCGTGCGCCGGTCGTCGAGATGCTGATTCCCTCGCTCGTCGACGATTCACTCGCACCGCCGGGCCAGCACGTTGCGAGTTTGTTCTGCCAGCATGTTCATCCCGATCTCGCCAGCGTGCAACCGGGACGGAGCTGGGACGACGCACGCGAGGAAGTCGCCGATGTCGTCATCGACACCGTCGACAGGTTCGCGCCGGGCTTCGAGTCGAGCGTCATTGCGCGGAAGACGTTGACGCCGCTCGACCTCGAACGCGACTTCGGCTTGATGGGCGGGGACATCGCGCACGGCACGATGTCGCTCGATCAGTTGTTCTTCGCAAGGCCGGTGTTCGGGTCGGCCGACTATCGCACGCCGGTGCGCGGCCTTTATCTTTGCGGCGCGGGTGCGCACCCTGGCGGCGGCGTGTCCGGCTTGCCGGGACACAACGCGGCGCGCGAGATTCTGCGCGACGTCGCTCGTCACCGTGGCTGAAGACCGTTCGAAGCGGCAGCACTGGTTCGTCGTCGTCGCCGCGATCGGGGTCGCCCAAATCATCTCGTGGGGCACGCTGTTCTACACGATTGCGGTTCTCGGAGGCGCGCTGCGCGAGGCCGCCGGCGTGAGCGACGTGATGCTCTACACGAGCTATTCGATCGGATTGATCGTGTCAGGACTCATCGCGCCGGCGCTCGGTGCCGCAATCGATCGTCATGGCGGACGGCGCGTGCTCGCCGGCGGCTCCGTCGTTGCAGCGCTCGCCTGCGCAGCGCTCGCGACCGTGCAGGGACCGGTGATGCTGCTCGTTGCGTGGCTCATCGCCGGCGTTGCGATGGCAGCGACGCTCTACGATCCGGCGTTCGCGACATTGCACCAGGTCGCCGGCGACAACTATCGCCGTGCCGTGACGGCACTAACGCTGTTCGGCGGGTTTGCGAGCACGGTGTTCTGGCCGGTTTCGCAGGCGTTGCAGGAAACGGTCGGCGTGCGGATGACGCTTCTGATCTACGCGATGCTGCATCTCGGCGTCTGCCTTCCGTTGCACGTTCTCTGTGTGCCGCAGATCGCTGCGACGATGACCGCCATGCGAAGCGAACGACCCGCTGCAGCGGTGAACGCCCAGCGCACGACGTATTTCTGGCTCGCGACCGCGCTCGCGCTCGGGCAGATGATCGCGTCCGCACTCGCTGCGCACCTGATCGGGCTCCTCGTCGGATCCGGGCTGTCGGTCCGCGACGCGGTTCTTATCGGCACGCTGTTCGGTCCGATGCAGGTCGTCGGGCGCATCATCGAGTGGACTTTCGCGAGGCGCGTCGGTCCGATCGCCGCCGGTACGATTTCGTTTGTCACGCTGGCGGCTGCGCTTTTCGTGCTGCTCGCGTCGCGCGGGAACTTCGCGCTGGCGGCGATCTTCGTCGCGCTCTACGGACTTTCCAACGGCGTGATGACGATCGTCCGCGGCACCGTGCCCGCTGAGCTGTTCGGACGCGACCGATACGGCGCTTTGCTCGGCCGTCTCGCACTGCCGCAGTTCGTGCTGCGCGCCGTCGCGCCGGCCGCTGTGGCGTTCCTCCTCGCGCTCGACGACGCCAACGGCACGATGACGCTGACAATCCTCGCCTTCTGCGGCGTAGCCGCAACCATCGCGTATCGATTCGCGGTGCGAGCAGCGCGCAACGTGGGATGAACCACCCCGACGCTCCCCTGGTCGCTGCCCCGAAAGGGGGCGCTGTCAGTGGTTTGGAGCGGCCCGGCGCCACTGACGCACGCGAAGCCGAACGAAAGAAGCGAAGTCAGCCGATAAGCCGGGTTCTGTGCCGGCGCGACGACGTTGCCGCCGTTTGCGCCGCGACCATCATTCCTCTAGGCCGGGCGTTGCCGCCCGACTCGAGCCACCTACCCGCGGACTCGGCGAGCAACGTCAATGTCCGCATGCTTGGTGTTGCTCCGGATGGAGGTTGCCGCGTTTCACCCGCCGCCGCGCAGTTTGCACTGCGGACCGGCGGCGACTCGTCTCTGTGGCCCTGTTCCTCGCCTTCGGTCGCAAACGCGACGTTATAGCGTCCGGGCGTTACCCGGCATCCTGCTCTGTGGAGCCCGGACTTTCCTCTCCCCGCTGAGCTTGCGCCAGCGGGCAGCGATGGTCTGGCTGGCTTCGCGCGCAATATTATCATCGCACCGTATCGGGCGACGCGGGTTCGACGGTCCAGCGCACCTCGCCCCCCGCCCGCAGCGGGACGATCGTGTCGTCGCCGAACGGCAGTTCCGCTGGCACGCGTTGCGCTGAGCGCACGAGCGTCATGCTTTGCGCGTTGCGCGGCAGCCGGTAAAAATCCGCGCCGTGAAAGCTTGCAAATCCTTCGAGGCGATCAAGCGCGCCGGCGTCCTCGAACGCCTCCGCATAGAGCGCCAGTGCGATCGGGGCCGAATAGCAGCCGGCGCAGCCGCAGCCATGCTCCTTCGTCGAGCGCGCATGCGGTGCGCTGTCGGTGCCGAGGAAGAACTTCGGGTCGCCGCTCGTTGCCGCGGCCACCAGCGCCAGCCGATGCGATTCGCGCTTCAGGATCGGCATGCAATAGAAATGCGGACGCACGCCCCCCGCAAGCAGCGCGTTCCGTGAATAGAGCAGATGCTGCGGCGTCACCGTCGCGGCGACGTTGGCACTCGCGGCTTGCACGAACTCGACCGCCTCGCGCGTCGTGATGTGCTCGACGACGACGCGAAGGGCAGGGAATTCGCGGACGATGCGGGCAAGCTCCCGGTCGACGAACATGCGCTCGCGATCGAAGATGTCGATGTCCGCCTCGGCCGCCTCGCCATGCACGCACAGCACGACGCCCTGCCGTTCCATCGCGGCAAGCGCGGGGTAGGCGCGTACGAGATCGGTGACGCCCTGGTCGGCGTTCGTCGTGGCCCCGGCAGGGTAGTACTTGACCGCATGCACGAAGCCCGATGCACGTGCACGCACGATCTCGTCCGCGCTGGTGCTGTCGGTCAAGTAGAGCGTCATCAACGGCGTGAAGTCCGCTTGTTCGAAGTGGCGGAGTGCAGCGACTATGCGGCCCCGATACGCATCGGCTTGCGCAACCGTGGTGACCGGCGGCTTCAGGTTCGGCATGACAATTGCACGCGCGAACACGCGCGCCGTGGCCGGCAGCACCGCTTCGAGCGCCGGCCCGTCGCGAAGATGCACGTGCCAGTCGTCCGGACGGGTTAGACGAAGGCGCATCAGGGATGCGTCGAAGGTCGAGCGGGAATCCATCGCGTGATCGATTATAGGAGTCGCGACGCGCGGTCGCCGCCGAGGAATCGCCGGTTCGAAACGATCGGGAAAGACCGCTATAATCGAATGTTTTCGCCGGGCAACGCTTCGTAGGAGTAGGAGGCGCTAGAGAAAACGCATGGCCGCAAAGACTGCTACGGCTGCCGCAAAGAAACCTCGCGAGCTCACCGAGGAGGAGCTTCTTGCGGCACCCGAAAAGGATTACATGAACGAGGCCCAGCTCGCTTTCTTCAGGAAGCGCCTGGTGGAGCTGCGCGATCAGCTGCTGCAGAACGCCGACGACACTGGTGAGCACCTGCGCGAGAACGAGATCACGACCGATCCTTCCGACCGGGCGACACTCGAGGAGGAGTACACGCTCGAGCTGCGCACACGCGATCGCGAGCGCAAGCTCCTGAAGAAGGTCGAGAAGTCGTTGCGGATGATCGACGACGGCAACTACGGCTGGTGCGAAGAGACCGGCGAGCCGATCGGCGTGCCGCGCCTCCTTGCGCGTCCGACGGCGACGCTCTCGCTCGAGGCGCAGGAGCGCAGGGAGCGCGTCCAGAAGCTGTACGGCGACTGACAACAATTCCAACGGGGAAGCATGGCGATGAGGCATGTATCGATCGTTTCGCTCGCCGTCGTCGCATTGGCCGGTTGCGCGGACATGCCGATGATGGCGCAGGGGAGCGGACCCAACGCGGTCGCACGGCTCGAGCCGACGCAGGGCAACAAGACCGCGGGCACGGTCCAGTTCCAGCAGCGCGGCGGTAAGGTGCGCGTCATCGCCACGGTCACCGGCCTCGCGCCGAACCAGGTGCACGGATTCCATGTGCACGAGAAGGGTGATTGCAGCTCGGGCGACGGCAACAGTGCGGGCGGTCACTTCAATCCGGACAACAAGCCGCATGGTCCGCAGAATGCGGCGCATCACGCCGGCGACATGCCGAGCCTTCAGGCCGACGCTAGCGGCAATGCAAAGGCGACGTTCGAGCTCGAAGGCGTGACGATCGCGCCGGGTCCGATGAGCTTCGTCGGTCGCGGATTGATCGTGCACAAGGATCCCGACGACTACAAGACGCAGCCCACGGGCAACGCGGGTGCTCGACTTGCCTGCGCTGTGATACGCGCGGCGTAAGCCCGGTCGTATCATTGGTGCGTTAGGCGCGCTGGGGGCGCGCTCTTTCCCAAAATTCGCCACGACCGTTGGAGTCATTCATGTTCACCCTTCCGCCGTTGCCTTACGCCGAGAACGCGCTCGAGCCGGTGATCTCGGCCAACACGCTCTCCTTCCATCATGGAAAGCACCACAAGACCTACGTCGACAATCTGAACAAGCTGATCGAGGGCACGGAGCTCGAAGGGCAGTCGCTCGAAGCGATCGTCAAGGCCACGTCAGGCAAGAGCGACAAGGTCGGCATCTTCAACAATGCCGCGCAGGTGTGGAACCACACGTTCTACTGGAGTTGCATGCGCGGAGGTGGCGGCGGCCAGCCGACCGGCGCGATCGCGCAGATGATCGAGAAGGACTTCGGCGGCTTCGATCAATTCAGGAAGGATCTGGCGCAGGCCTGCGTCACGCAGTTCGGTTCCGGTTGGGGCTGGGTGGTGCTCGACGGCGGGTCGCTCAAAGTTGCGAAGACGGGCAACGCCGACACGCCGATCGCCAAGGGCGGCACGCCGATCCTGACGATCGACGTGTGGGAGCACGCGTATTACCTCGACTACCAGAACAAGCGCCCCGACCACGTGAACGCGGTCATCGACAAACTCCTCAACTGGAACTTCGCCAACGAGAATCTTTCGAAGGCGCAGCGCTGAGCGAGCGGCGCGCCGCTGCGCCGTTCGTCGGACCGATTCGTCGCGTGCGCCGGTCCAGCCGACGAGCGGAGCCTGTCCTCCAGTGCGGGCGCTGCTTGTGACGGGCTTATGAGGCGCACATAATTTGCGTCCGCCGCTGATTTGATCGCGGCCGCGTGCCGACAATCCCTCGATGCCCCTTTTCTCGAAGCCGCCGGCCAAGAAACCTGCCGGCAAACCGGTTCAAAGCGCCGCCACCGCGCGCTCGGGACCGGTGTCGGCACGCGAACTTGCGGCAAGGGCCGGTGCGATGGCCGGTGGGAAGCCGAAGCTCGAGCCGGTGCATGCCGACGATCCGGTCACCGGCGCCAGCCTCATCGAATGGTCGGCGCAACCGCAGGCCATCCAGGTTGCGCAAGCCAACCCGGGCCTTTGCGCGGTCCTCGAGAATGCGGCGTTGCTCTTCGCCAACGGACAGTCGCAGGGCGCGCGTGAGCTGCTCGAGCATGGCGTCGCGGACGACCACGATACGAAGCAGTCGCCGTTGGCGTGGCTCGCGCTGTTCGATCTGTTGCAGCGCGCGGGCGATCGCAATGCATTCGATCAGCACGCGTTGACGTACTCGGTGCAGTTCGAACGGTCGGCGCCCCCGTGGGAGGGCAAGAGCCATGCGGCCCCGGCTCCGCGCGCGTCGGGCGGCTATCTCGCGATCACCGGCAAGCTCACCGCCGACAGCGCCGCGCAGATCGAGGGGTTGCGACGCGCCGTGGCGAAAAAGCCGCCGCTGGTGAAGCTCGACCTGTCGTCGGTCGTGGCGTTCGATGATGCCGGTGCACGAATACTGGCCGCGGCGCTTGTCGAAGCGCGTCGCGCCAAGCTGCATTTGACGCTGGACCGTGCGGATAAGCTGCGTGCTGCGCTCGACGCGGCCGTAAAGAATGGGCGTGACGCAGACGAGGGCGCCTGGCTGCTTTTGCTCGAGCTCCTGCAGTGGGCGCACGACCAGGCAACGTTCGACGATCGCGCGATCGAGTACGCGATCGCGTTCGAGATGTCGCCGCCTTCGTGGGAGCCGCCGCCGAGGGCCGTTGCGCCTGCCGACATGCGGCCCTCTCGCAAGGACGGACAGGACGCCGCCGCCGACGTCGAGAGCGTTCAGCTTTCGGGGATAGTGGCCGGCAACGCCGCTTCGCAACTTTCCAAGATCGTCGACTTCGCGCACGGCCGGCAGATCGTCGGCATCGACATGACGTCGCTCGAGCGCATCGACTTCGTATGCGCCGGCGCATTGATGAATGCCGTGAGCCGCGTCGAGGGCCAGCGCAAGGCGGTGCAGGTGTTCGGCGCAACGCCGATCGTCCGCGCGCTGCTGCTGCTGATCGGATTGTCACCGCGCCATTTCGTCAAGAAGGCGTGAGCGCGTTAAGTGTTGGGCGTTGAGCACGACGACGCTCAACCAATCCACATGCAATCGTTCCATGGGACGACGATTCTCTCCGTGCGCCGCGGCACGTCGGTTGCGCTCGGCGGCGACGGCCAGGTCACGCTCGGCAACGTCGTCGTCAAGGCTACGGCGAAAAAGATCCGTCGGCTGCACCAGGACCGCGTGCTCGCGGGCTTCGCCGGCGCCACGGCGGACGCGTTCACGCTGTTCGAGCGATTCGAGGCGAAGCTCGACAAGCATCAGGGACAATTGACGCGCGCGGCGGTCGAGCTCGCGAAGGACTGGCGTTCCGATCGCGTGCTGCGGCGTCTGGAAGCGATGCTTGCGATCGCCGATCGAACGGCGTCTCTCATCATCAGCGGCAATGGCGACGTGCTCGAGCCCGAGCTCGGCATTGTCGCGATCGGCTCGGGCGGCGCTTACGCGCAGGCGGCGGCGCGCGCGCTGCTCGAGAACACCGAGCTTGCGGCACGCGACGTCGTGCAGCGTTCGCTCGACATTTCCGGGGAGCTTTGCATCTATAGCAACCGCAACATCACCATCGAGACGCTCGAGTGAGCGCCGCAGGGCGTGGCGCGAGCAGCCGGCGAGGGGCCCCACGCGTTTCGTCTGCGCGAGGACCGCGGCGTGGACAGTCGAAACGCGATGTCGACACGAGATGGCCGACTCTTGCGTTCTCCATCCCGACGTCCATGCAAGGAGGCCAGCCGCCGCTCCCAAGGCGCTCACTCCCCCTCGGGGGGACGCGAAGCGCCAAGGGGGCCCACCAATGAGCGTCGCAGGGCCGCTCCCAAGGCGCTCGCTCCCCCTCTGGGGGACGGCGCGAAGCGCCAAGGGGGCCCACCAATGAGCGGCAGTCGGTGCGATGTCATCGTCGCCGGGGCCGGCCTGCCGGGTCTTGCGCTCGCAGCGGCGCTCGCGCGCGCGGGCATCCGCGTCATGCTGGCGGACCGGGCGCCGATCAACGTCGGGCAATGGGATGCGGACACGTTCGATGCCCGCGTGTACGCGATTTCGCCGGGGAGCGTGGCGTTTCTCGAAACCCTCGGTGCCTGGCCGCGCATGCCGCGCGACCGCGTTGCGGCCGTCGAGGCGATGGACGTGAAAGGCGACGAAGGCGCGACGATCACGTTCTCGGCCTATGACCTCGGTGAACGCGCGCTCGCGTGGATCGTCGAGGAGCGAGCGTTGCGTGCCGCGCTCGTGCATGCGGCCGACGACGCGGGCGTAACCATCATCGCGCCGGGTGAATTCCAGTCGCTGGCGTTCACGCCCGGGAATGCGACGCTTGCATTCGACGACGGTCGAACGATCGCCGCGAACCTCATCGTCGGCGCCGACGGCGTGCGCTCGTGGGTTCGCTCGGCCGCGGGGATCGTCGCATCGCCGATTCCCTATGGCCAGACGGGCGTCGTGGCGAACTTTTGCTGCGAGGCGCCGCACCGCGGTATCGCGCGGCAATGGTTTCTTGCCGACGGCGGCGTCCTCGCATGGCTACCGCTTCCGGGGCGCCGCATTTCGATCTCCTGGGCAGCAGGCGACGCCCGGGCGCAGGCGCTGGTCGCGCTCGACGCCGCGTCGCTTGCGAGCGAAGTGGCGAACGCCGGATCGCATGCGCTTGGCCGTCTCGATGTCGTCACCGCGCCGAAGGCCTTCCCGCTCTCGTTCCTGAAGTTGCCCGCGCTCGTCGCCCATCGCCTCGCGCTTGTCGGCGATGCCGCGCACGGCGTGCATCCGTTGGCCGGTCAAGGCGTAAACCTCGGCTTTGGCGATGCGCAGGCGTTGAGCGCGACGCTGGCCTCGCGAGGTCCGGTCGCCGACGTGGGCGCGCCGATCCTGCTGGAACGTTATGCGCGGGCGCGTGCCGAACCAGTGCTGGCGATGCAGACGGTCACCGACGGCCTCGCGCGGCTGTTCGGCGCGCGTTCGCGGTTCCTCGCCGGTCTGCGCAACGCGGGGCTCGCGGCCGTCGATCGGCTGCCGGTCGCAAAGCACTTTCTCGCACGGGCGGCATTGCGCTAGTTCTCAATCACGAAGGACGATGATGACGCTACGACACATGGTGGTTGCGACGCTTACGACGGTTGCGTTGTCGGCCGGCCCTGCTGTACTTGCGCAGGGGATTCCAAAGCCGACGTCGATGACGCCGGACGCGGTGGCCGTGAAGAAGCTGCTCGAGGAGCGCTTTCCCGGCGCGCAGGTCAAGTACATCGCAAAGTCGCCCTACTTCGGCCTGTACGAGGCGATGTTCGACGACCAGATGATGTACGTCGACCCGAAGGTCCACTACGTGTTCATCGGCAACATCTACGACACGAAGACGAAGACCAACCTGACCGAGCAGAAGACGCGGCAGATCAACCGCATCGCATGGAGCGAGTTGCCGCTGAATCTCGCGATCAAGAAGGTCAAGGGCAACGGCAGTCGGCGCGTGGCTGTGTTCTCCGACGCCGATTGCCCGTTCTGCGCGCGGCTCGAGGAAACGCTGAAGAACGTGAACGACGTGACGATCTACACGTTCCTCTATCCGATCGACGCGTTGCATCCGGATGCGGCGCGCAAATCGCGCGCGATCTGGTGCTCGCCCGACAGGGTGAAGTCGTGGGACGAGTTCTTCGTCAGCGGCAAGGTGCCGGAGAACGCCGGCGACTGCGACAATCCGGTCGCCGCGACGATGGCGCTCGGCCAGAAGCTGCGCGTGTCCGCGACGCCGACGCTGGTGTTCGCCGACGGAACGATCGTGCCGGGCGCCGTGCCGGCCGCGACGATCGAGGCGGAGCTCAATCGGGCCGAAGCAGAGGCAAAGAAGCTCGCACAGTCGAAGTGATGTGCTGTTAACGATTCATAGAGTCGAGGTCGAGCATCGCGAGACCTCGCTTACCTACTCGTAGGTTTTGTTTTCCCCTCGTAGGTTCCTGTTTACCCCTATGGCCATTATCGACTTCCTCAGCAAGCAGTTCATCGACATCATCGAGTGGACCGATGACTCGCGCGACACGCTGTCGTGGCGGTTCCCCGACGAGGACAAGGAAATCAAGAACGGCGCGCAGCTGATCGTCCGTGAGTCGCAGGTCGCGCAGTTCGTCTATCTCGGCCAGTTCGGCGACAGCTTCGGCCCAGGCAAGCACACGCTCACGACCGACAACATCCCGATCCTGACCAACCTCAAGAGCTGGAAGTACAAGCTTGAAAGTCCGTTCAAGGCCGACGTCTATTACGTCGTCACCCGCGTCTTCCCCGGCAACAAATGGGGCACCGCGAACCCGGTGATGATGCGCGACGCCGATTTCGGCATCGTGCGGCTGCGCGCATACGGAACGTACGACTTTCGCATCACCGACGTGCCGCGCTTTCTGAAGGAAGTCGCCGGCACCGACCATCACTTCCGGCTCGAAGAATTCGCCGACACGATGCGCTCGCGATTGGTCAGCGTGTTCTCCGACGCGCTCGCCACGTCGAGGATTCCCGCGCTCGATGTCGCGTCGCGTTACGGCGAGCTGGGCGAAGCGTTGTTGCCGCTGATCAATCCGGTGCTCGCCGAGAAGTACGGCTTGCAGATGACCACGTTCGTCGTCGAGAACGTGTCGGTTCCGCCGGAAGTCGAGACGGCGATCGACAAGCGCTCGAGCATGGCGGCTGTCGGCAACCTGAACGACTATGTGAAGTACCAGATGGGCGTCGGCCTCGAGAAGGGCACGAGCGGCGTCGCCGGCGTCGGCGCGGAGATGGCGGTCGGCATGGCGATGGCGCAGCAGATGATGAACCAGCCCGGTGGCGCGATGGCGCAGACCACACCCGGCATCGCGGGGCCGATACCGACCGCGGGCGCGAGCGAGCTCTACACGCCTGCACAGGTCGCGCAGCGGTTGGGGGTCGAAGAAGCTGACGTGATCGCAAGCCTCGAGGCCGGCGATCTCAAGGGCAAACGCATCGGGACGCAATGGCGAGTGACGCGCGCGGCGGTCGACGCGTTCCTCGCTTCATGAAAGCTCGCCGGCGCGCGCTGCTGCGCGCCGTTGCAATCCTTCCGCTTGGCATTGCATCGGCCGCGTTCGCACAAGACCCGCGCGTTTCGATCGTGGCCAACGTCGCGCGCGAATGGCTCGAGCGCGTCGACCGCGGCGATGTCGCCGGCAGCTACGCCCGCGCCGGCGCTCGCTTTCGCAAGGCGTTGACCGAAACTGCATGGACCGGCGCCTATGACGCCGAGCGCAAGCCGCGGGGTGCCGTCGTGCAACGGGCGCTCGCTGGCACGCGCTTCGAATCGCGCGCACCCGGCTCGTCGATCGAAGGGGAGTTCGCGTTCCTCGCTTATCGTACGTCGTTCGACAAGGTGGCCGGCATCACCGAAACGATCACGCTCGAGCGTGAAAGCGACGGCGCGTGGCGCGTCGTCGGCTACTCCATCCGTTGATGGCCGCGCCCGAGCGCGCGGCGCTTGACAAGTTCGCCTGCCCGGCGTGCGGCGGAGAAGCGAACTGGAACGCCCCGAAGCAGAAGCTCGTCTGCCCGTTTTGCGGCACCGAATCGCCGGCGCCGGAAGGCACCGCGCCGATCGTCGAGCACGATCTGGCGCTTGCCTTGAATGCAATGGCCTCGCAGCCGACCGGATGGCAGCTGGAGAAGCGCAGCGTCCGTTGCCAGAGTTGCCGCGCGATCTCGGTGCTCGATCCGAGTCGCCAGGCGCAGAACTGCGAGTTCTGCGGCTCGGCTCAGCTCGTTCCGTACGACGAGACCGAGCCGGCGTTGCGTCCGGAAAGCGTGCTGCCGTTTCGCGTGGCCGCGACGGAGGCGCGAGAGCGCATCCGACGCTGGTACGGAAAGCTGTGGCTTGCGCCTTCGGCGTTGAAGAGAAAGGCGCTGACCGACACGGTGCACGGCGTTTACCTTCCGTACTGGACGTTCGACGCGAATGTGCATGCGAAGTGGACCGCGGAGGCCGGCCACTATTACTACACGACTGAAACGTATACCGAGAACGGACAGGTGCGCACGCGACAGGTCCGGCATGTGCGTTGGTCGCCGGCGATGGGCGAGCTCGAGCATTTCTTCGACGATGACCTGGTGTGCGCGTCGGTCGGCGTGCATCCGCGACTGTTGCGCGCCGTCGAGCCGTTTCCGATGAAGGAGCTGAAACACTACGACGCCGGCTTCGTCGCAGGGTGGGTCGTCGAGCGCTATCAGGTCGACTTGCCCGATGCCGCACGCAACGCACGCGAGCAGATGAACGACAAGCTGATCGCGCTGTGCGCCGCGCAAATTCCCGGCGATACGTACCGCAATCTCAACGTGCGCGCGCAGTGGACCGGGCAAACGTTCAAGCACGTGCTCGCGCCGGTGTGGCTCCTGACCTATGACTACGGCCGGCGAAGCTATCAGTGCGTGATGAACGGCATGACCGGCTCACTCTCCGGTGAGTATCCGAAGAGCCCGTGGAAAGTGGCGCTGATCGTGCTGGCCGTGATCGTCCTGGTGATCGTTTTCATGTCGCTCCAAGGACGCTAGCCGCGACACGGCGGCGCTCTCCGTCAACTGTCAACTGACTCCTGTGAACTGATGTCATACTCCGCGCGGGTCTTCCCGCGGGAGTCGTGATGACCGGATCGGCAGTCCCGCACGGAACGCGATCGCGAGCGCTGGCGCTCGTCATCGCGGCCCTCGGACTTGCGCTCGTCGCCTATGTCGAGTTCGCGATGACGTCGGCCTCCGCGTCCGATCGCTTCGGATGGTTCGTCTATGAAGCCGGCGCATGGTTGCTGCTGCTTTGTGTCGGGCCATTCCTTCCGATCGGCCGCACGGTGCTGGTCGGCGCATGTCTCGCGCTTGGGCTCGAAGCGTTCGCCTTCTATCGTGTGTTCGTACTGACGCCACAAACCGATGCTGCAGCGATCTATCTGTGGAAGCCGCTCGTGCAGCTCGTTGTGATCGCGGCGACAGGGTTCGCGGGCTACCTCACGTACCTCAAGGCGCAACGCGAAGGGGCGCATGGCTGACGCCTGTGCGGTTGTCACCGGCGTGTCGAAGGGATTGGGCGAGGCACTGGCTGCCGATCTCATCGAACGCGGCTTTCACGTCGTTGGCGTCGGGCGCAGTGCGTCGAAAAAGCTTGCCGGTGCGAATTTTCAGCTCGCCGAAATCGATCTCGCCGATGTCGCGACGCTGGCGGCGCGCATGCGATCGTTGTTCGAGGCGCTCGCAGCTCGCCCGCTCGCGTCGATCGTCGTCATCAACAACGCGGCGGTGGCGGGTCCCGTCGGAACTGTCGGTCAGCTCGATGCGGCGGAGGTCGAGGCGTCGCTGCGCGTCAATCTCGCCGCCCCGATCGTCATCGCCGATGCGTTCGTGCGTGCGTTTGTCGGCGTCGATGTGCCACGACGCCTGATCAACGTATCGTCGGGCGCCGCGGCCGGCCCGATCGCAGGTGCGGGCGTCTACAGCATCGGGAAAGCCGGACTCGAGATGCTGACCAGATCTGTTGTCGCGGACGGCAGCGGCATCGAAGCCATCACGATCCGGCCCGGCATCATGGATACGCCGATGCAGACGTTCATCCGATCGCAGCCGAAGGAACGGTTGCCGTCGCTGCCGATGTTCGAGGGCTTTCGACCGCAGCTGGTGCCGCCGGCCATCACGGCGGCGAAGATCATCGATCGACTCGTCGTCGGGCCGGTCGACAACGGACGCGTCTACAGTTACGCGGAGCTATGAAATGAGCCCCCACGCTCGCTTCGCTCGCTGCCCCCCGAGGGGGTGCAGTCAGTGGCTGGAGGCCGCTGGCCTCCTTGCACCGAGGTGGAGTATGCAAGGGTTCGAGTCGGCCATCTCGTGTCGACTCGCGACGCTGCGATCCTCACGCACGCAACGCGTGGGGCCCCTCGCCGGCTGCTCGCGCCATGCCCGGCGCCACTGACGTGCCCAGGCGGCGCCCGAGCTTCGTCTTCATCCTAGCCGACGACCTCGGTTACGCCGACCTCGGCGTCTACGGCGCGCGCATGCGGTGCACGCCGCATCTCGACCGGATGGCTGCCGAGGGGTTGCGTTTCACCGATGCGTATGCGAACTCGCCGGTCTGTTCGCCGACGCGTTTCGCGCTGATGACCGGCCGCTATCAGTATCGATTGCGCGGCGGCGCGGAAGAACCGATCGCGGGCGCCGCGCGCGGACGTTCGGATCTCGGATTGCCGCCATCGCACCCGACGCTGCCGTCGCTGTTGCGTGACGCCGGCTATCACACCGCGCTTGTCGGCAAATGGCATCTCGGCTATCCGCCGGACTTCGGTCCGACGTTGTCGGGCTACGCCGAGTTCTTCGGGCCGGTCGGCGGCGCCGTTGACTACTTCAGCCACCGCGACACCCGCGGTGTGCACGACCTCTACGAAGGTGATTGCGAGATCACGAAGGCCGGCTATCTGACTGATCTCGTCAGCGACCGTTCGTGCGAGGTGATTCGCGCGCAACCTGTCGAGCGTTCGTTTCTTCTGTCGGTGCATTACACCGCGCCGCACTGGCCGTGGGAGGCGCGCGACGATGCCGACGAGTCGGCGCGCATCGCAGCGTCGCTGCTGCACGTGGATGGGGGCTCCGTCGCAACGTATTGCTCGATGGTCCGGCAGATGGACGAAGGCATCGGCGCGATTCTCGGTGCGCTCGACGCGACGGGCCGACGCGAGGACACGCTGGTCGTCTTCACCAGCGACAACGGCGGCGAACGCTTCTCCGACACGTGGCCGTTGGTGGGCGGCAAGATGGAGCTCCTCGAAGGGGGGATTCGCGTTCCGTTGCTCGCGCGCTGGCCCGACGCGATCGCGTCCGGCATGACGACCGGCCAGGTTGCGATCACGATGGATTGGGCGGCGACGATGCTGGAGGTGGCCGGCGTAGCGCCCGATGCCGACTATCCGCTCGACGGCATGAGCCTGTTGACGACGTTCGCCGATCCGTCGCGAATCGTCGAGCGCGAATTGTTCTGGCGGATGAAGCACCGCGACCAGCGTGCGGTGCGCGTCGGCGATTGGAAGTATCTCGCGCGGGAGGGCTTCGAGTACCTTTACGATCTGTCGGTCGATCCGCGCGAGCGCGCGAATCTCGCCAAACGCGTACCCCAGCGCTTTGCCGAACTTCGATCGCGGTATGCGCGATGGGCGACGACGATGCCCGAAATTCCGCAGGACGCGAGCGTCTCGCTGGTTTACAAGCCAGGCGACATCGCGGCGAGTTGAGGAGGGACTTTCGATGTATTGGAGCAGTCTCGTGACTCTCATGCGAGCCATCGTGCTGATTGCTGGCCTCGCGATCGTCGATGTCGCGTCCGCGCAGGACCGGACGATTCGACTCGTCGTCGGATTTCCCGCCGGCGCGACAGCGGACGCGCTGACCCGTTTGATCGCCGAGCGGATGCGTGAGCGTCTCGGCCAGCCGGTGATCGTCGAGAATCGACCCGGAGCCGGCGGGCGCCTCGCCGTCGAGCATGTGAAGGGCTTGCCCGCCGATGGAACGGCGTTCCTGTTGACGCCGTTCGCCAACGTCGTTGCGCATCCGCACGTCTATCCGAAGCTCCGCTACGACGCGTTCAAGGACATCGATCCGGTCGCGCACGTCGCGAACTTCCAGCTTGCGCTGGTCGTCAATGCCAGCGTGCCGGCGAAGTCGCTCAAGGACTACGTCGCGCTCGTGAGAAGCGATCCGAAGTACGGCAACTATGCGTCCGCCGCGGCCGGCAGCCTGCCGCACTTCTTCGGCGTCATGTTCGCGCGCGCGGCGGGCATCGAGTTGACGCACGTTCCCTACAAAGGGACAGCGCCGGCGCTGACCGATCTCGCGGGCGGACAGATCTCCGCGTTTTCTGGCGTCGAGTCCGACGTGCTACCGCTTGCGCGGGCCGACAAGGCGCGCGTGCTCGCGACCTCTGGCGCTGCGCGCTCGCGAACGTTCCCCGACGTCCCGACGTTTCGCGAACAGGGTTTCGACATCGAAGGGTCGGCGTGGTACGCGGTGTACGCGCCCGCAGGCACGCCTAAGGCGATCCTCGATCGCGTCGGCGCCGCGGTCGTCGATGCGGTTCGCTCGGCGGAGGTGAAGCCGAAGATGGAAGCGCTCGGCGTCGACCCGACGGGATTGCCGGCCGCGGATCTTGCGCGCATCCACAAGGCAGACTACGAGCGATGGGGGCCGGTAATTCGCGCGTCGGGGTTCAAGCCGGAGGAGTGACCGCTAATGAAGTCGCGCGTGGTGAACGCGCGTCGAATAGACGATCTGGATCAAGCCACCTCGTTGCTCGGCCTCGAACAGCCGGTCGAGATCCTCGATCAGCGCGTCATGCTGCGGCGTGCCTGCTTTCGGGAGATACGACGCCGACCTGACCAGTGCAATCAGATCTGCGCGGGTGAGCGATCGCGCATGCTCGAACAACGTCGTCGTGGGGATCGCCGGAGCGAAGAACCGCGTGATCGCATCGGTGTCGATATGCCGATGCGCGATCTTCGCGTAATCGTTGCCGTGCTTGTGCAGCAGCGCTTCGTAGCCGGACAGGAATGGACTGCCGGTCGCGTGCCGGTCGTTCCACATCAATGCAGCCCAGCCCGGCGTCCGCAAGATGCGCCGCGCTTCGGCGGCCGCGCGTGCCACGTCGAACCAGTGAAACGCCTGACCCGCAATGACCAGATCGGCGCAGCAATCGGGAAGCGACGTCGCTTCGGCCGTGCCGTCCACACTTCGATAGTTCGTGTAGCGCCGCAGATAGCCTTCGCCGGCAACGCGCATCGGCGCGTTCGGTTCGACGCCGATCACCACGTGTCCGCGAGCGAGGAAAGGTTCGGAAGAAAGACCGGTGCCCACGCCGACATCGACGACGGTGCTGCCCGGCTGCAGTGCGCCGATCGACTCGAGATGCTCGACGACGACCGACGGATACGTCGGCCTTCCGCGCACGTAGGCGTCAGCGCGGTCGCTGAAGCGTTCGGTGACCTTTGGCGAGTTGCTCATCAGCGTTTGCTTCCACCTTCGCTTTCCGCGTCGAGAAGCGTGACAGATCGGCGGGTGTGTCGATCACAACTGCGTCGGACTTGCGCTCACCTGCCGGGTCGGATCAGGCGCACGCGATAGTCGAGCGGCGTCGGGGAAGGTCCGGCCTCCCACATCAGGCAATAGTCCTGCGGCAGAAGCACCTTGAACTCGCCGCTGTCGGCTTTCACGTTCTCGCGCGTCAGCGGCAAGATGACCGCGTTGCCTTCGTGATAGTGGATGTTGAAGGCCAGCGGGAACTGCGCCTCGAAGCTGTACTCGAGCCGATCGCCAGCGACGAGCTTCACGCACTCCTCGTGCGCTTCGAACGGCGCGATGTTCTTCACCTTCACTTCGTGCATCTTGCCGGGAACGATGCCCGACGGCGCCGGAGCGCACGATACGACGGCGGTGGCTATCGACGCAACAAGGGTTCTTCGCATCAGTTGGTCTTCAACATCGATTTCAGCGCGCGACGTGTCGCGGGCCAGTCTTCGACAGTCATCGCGAACCGCACGTGATCGCGCCAGCGGCCGGCAACCTTGACGTAGCGCTTTGAATACCCTTCGCGCGTGAAACCAACGCGCTCGACGAGAGCGAGTGAGCGGGCGTTGTCCGGCTGCACGTTGACCTCGACGCGATGCAGCGCAATGTCGCCGAACGCCTTGTCGAGGACCAGCAGAAGCGCCTCGGTCATGTAGCCCTTGCCCGCGTACGGCGCGAAAACGTAGTAGCCCAGATAGGCGCTCTGAAAGAAGCCGCGCACGATCTCCGACAGGTTGACGACGCCGACCAGTGCTTGATCCTCGTTGCGGACCACGACAAAGCCGCGGTGCTGCGCCGTGCGGCCCGCTCCACCGAAGCGTCCGACATAGCTACGGAACCCCGCGCGGTCGGAAGGTGCCGTGACCCACGTACCGTGCAGTCGTCGGCTGGAGGCTGCGGCAACGAGGAAGCGCTGCGCGTCGCGGATCGTCGGCGGGCGCAGCGTCACGCGACCGGTCGCGCTCGTCGTTGTTCTTCTCCGCGCTACCATAGCGGCCGAATTCTACCAACCGCGGATGCGCAACCGATGTCGTCCTGGGTCGAGGGCCGGGTCGCCTTCGTGCGAAGCTGGACCGACCTCTTGTTCTCGCTCGGCGTGCATGCACCCGAAGTGACGTTCGAGGCAGGCCAGTTCGCGCGCCTCGCGCTGCCCGCGCCGCCCGGCTCGAAGGAGGCGATGCTCGGCCGGCCGTATTCGTTCGTCAATCCGCCGAACACGCAGCCGCACGAGTTCTACGTCGTATTGGTCGACGGCGGCCCATTGTCGCCGCGGCTGCTCTACCTGAAGCCCGGCGATCCGATCCATCTACTGCGCAACGCAAACGGCTTTTTCACGATCGATGAGGTGCCGGAGGCCGACTCGCTATGGATGCTTGCGACGGGAACCGGCATCGGGCCGTTTCTTTCGATGCTGCGAACCGACGCACCGTGGGAAAGGTTCCCGCGCGTCGTCCTCGTGCACGCCGTGCGTCATGCCGCCGAGCTGACTTATCGCGAGGTGCTGAGCGACATATCGCGCGCGCATCCCGGCGCGTTCACTTGCATCAGCGTGCTATCCCGTGAAGACCATCCGGGCGCCTTGCGCGGACGCATTCCCGCATTGATCGACAACGGCCGGCTCGAGGCGCGCGCCGGCATTTCGCTGACGCCCCAGAACGCGCAGGCGATGCTGTGCGGAAATCCGCAAATGGTCGACGATGTGCAGGACGTTCTGAAGCGACGCGGCATGCGGCGGCACCGGCGGCGGGAGCCGGGGCACGTGCATGTCGAGGCGTATTGGTAGCCTTGGTCGACGTCCGCGCATCGCATGCCCATCCCTTTTCCGATCTGGTCTTGTTCGCCGTCGCTGCGCTGATCAGGATCCTCACGCCCCGCACATGCTTGCGGCGCGCGGCACTGGCGCTGCGGCTCGCGTTCGACGAACGACGCGACTGACGCGCTATTCGCTCAGCGTTCGCGAAACGATCTCGCCGACGTCCGGCGACAACGACGCCTCGTCCGCGATCCGCTGCAACGCCGCCTTCATGCGACCGCGGCGCGGCTCGGGGAACCGCTTCCACAAATTGAACGCGCCGGCAATGGACGACGCGAGCTGCGGATTCGCCGGATCGAGCGACAGCACCTGATCGGCGACGAAACGATAGCCGTCGCCGTCGATCGCGTTGAAGCAGGCGAAGTTGCGCAGCGCGAACGCGCCGACGAGCGATCGCACGCGGTTCGGATTGCGCGTGTTGAAGCGCGGGTGCGCGAGCAGGTTCCGCACGCGGTCGAGCGTTGCGTCGCGATAGGACGTCGCTTCGAGCGCGAACCACTTGTCGAGCACGAGCGGCTCGTCGCGCCAGCGCGCCTCGAAGCGCGCGAACAGATCGTGCCGCTCGTAGGCGTCGCTGTCCTTGATCGCCGCGAGCGCGGCAATCGTGTCGGTCATGTTGTCGGCGGCGGCGTACTGCGCGATCGCCAACGCACGCCCGGCCGCGTCGTCCAGCACACCGAGATAGCGCAGCGCGACGTTGCGCAAGCGTCGTGCGCCGATCTGGTCCTGCGTCGGCGAGTAGGTTGCAGGCGGGCGGTGACGCTCGATGACGCTCTCGAATGCCGGCCGCAACCGCGTCGCAAGCTCGCGCATCAAGTGCCTGCGCGCGGCGACGATGCCGTCGCAGTCGATCGTCGTTTCCATCGCGGCGACATAAGCGAGATCCGGCGGCGTCAATGCAAGCGCAATGAGCGCCGGGTCGCTGTTTTCATCCGCAAGCAGGAAACCGATGACCTGCTCCAGCGCAGCGGGAAGCGCAAGCGGCTTGTCGGCACGCTTCTCGCGCGCAAGCCAAAGGAGAGCCGTGACGAATGTCCGTTGCGCGGCATCCCAGCGATTGACCGGATCGCCATCGTGCGCGGCGAGGAATGCGAGCTCGCGGTCGGAATACCCAAAGTCGAGCCGGACCGGTGCCGAAAAACCGCGTAGCAGCGACGGCACGGGTGCGCTGTCGACGTCGACGAAACGGAACAACTGCCGAGGCGAGCGGACGTCGAGCACCCGCGTCGTCGGCGTTTCGTTTTCGCCGTCGACCTTGAGCGGCATGTCGCGACCATCGGGCCCGAGGAGCCCGATCGCCAGCGGCACGTGGTACGGCTGCTTGACGCGTTGGCCGGGCGACGGCGAGCCTTCCTGCGCGACTTCCAACGTGTAAGTGCGCGCCTGGTCGTCATAGCGACCCGCGACGCGAACGACCGGCGTGCCGGCCTGGCTGTACCAGCGCTTGAACTGCGTCAGGTCCATGCCCGACGCGTCCTGCATCGCCTGCACGAAGTCGTCGCAGGTCACCGCCTTGCCGTCGTGCCGTTCGAAATAGAGATCCATGCCGCGCCGGAACAGCGCGTCGCCGAGCAGCGTGTGCTGCATGCGGATGACTTCGGCACCCTTCTCGTAGACGGTCGCCGTGTAGAAGTTGTTGATCTCCTGATACTCGTCGGGCCGCACCGGATGCGCCATCGGCCCCGCGTCCTCGGCGAACTGGTCGCGACGCAGGTACTCGACCGCGGCGATGCGCTCGACCGCCCGCGATCCGCGATCGCTGGTGAACTCCTGATCGCGGAACACCGTCAGCCCTTCCTTCAACGAGAGCTGAAACCAGTCGCGACAGGTGACGCGGTTGCCGGTCCAGTTGTGAAAGTACTCGTGCCCAACGACGGCTTCGATCGCCAGGTAGTCGTCGTCGGTCGCCGTTGTGGCGTCGGCCAGCACGAGGCGGCTGTTGAAGATGTTGAGCCCCTTGTTCTCCATCGCGCCCATGTTGAAGTCGTCGGCGCAAAAGATCATGAAGCGGTCGAGGTCGTACTCGCGGCCGAAGCGCGCTTCGTCCCAGCGCATCGCCGCCTTGAGCGAAAGCATCGCGTGCGCGCAGCGCGGTACGTTGTTCGCCGTCGAGTAGATCGACAGCGCGACGCGACGACCGCTCGCCGTCACGAACTCGTCGTCGAGCGATGCGAGGTCGCCGGCCACGAGCGCGAATAGATACGTGGGCTTCGGAAACGGGTCGTGCCACTTCGCGTAGTGACGGCCGTCGGGAAGATCGCCGGTTTCGACGAGGTTGCCGTTCGCAAGCAGCACCGGATACGCGTTGCGATCCGCGCGCAGCGTCACCGTGTAGGTGCTCAGCACGTCCGGGCGATCGGGGAAGTAGGCGATGCGGCGAAAGCCTTCGGGCTCGTTCTGCGTGCAGAAGACGCCGGAGGACACGTAAAGCCCTTCGAGCGCGATGTTCTGCGCCGGCGAGATGCGCGAGCGGATCGAAAGCTTGCCGACTGCCGGCGGATTTCCGATCGTGAGTCGCCCTGGGGAGTGAACGGCGGTGAACGGCGAATCGTTCAGCGTGACGCTGACGTCGCCCTGCTGCTCGCCGTCGAGGATCAGCGGCGCCGTGCGATCGTCGCCCACGGCCGCCGGGTTGCGGCGGAAGTCGATCGTCGAGCGCACCCACGTCGAATCCGGATCGAGGTCGAACTCGAGATCGAGATGGTCGACGAGGAATGCGGGCGGGCGGTAATCCGCCCGCCGCTTGACGGCGGCCCGGCTGTCGCGCGGAAGCATCGATCAATCGTCCTATTTCACGTCGATCAGTTCGACGTCGAAGATCAGCGTCGCGTTCGGCGGGATCACGCCACCCGCTCCGCGCTCTCCGTAGCCGAGCGACGGCGGGATGACGAGTTGCCGCTGTCCGCCAACCTTCATTCCGACGACGCCCTGGTCCCAGCCCTTGATGACCTTGCCGCCGCCGAGGAAGAAGCCGAAAGGCACGCCACGGTCGCGCGAGCTGTCGAACTTGGTGCCCTTTCCCTCGGGCGCGGCGGGGTCATAAAGCCACCCGGTGTAGTGCACGAGAACCGGTTTACCGTCCGCCGCCTCAGCGCCAGTGCCTTGTTTCACATCGATTTTCCTTAACTCTGTCACAGTGGCATCCGATTTGCTGCCGGTGGTTCGATCACGCTCGACGGCCTCAGGTTGCGGCTTTTGTTGCGCGCTGGTTGCGCTCGGAAGCAAAGCCGCCGAAAAAGCGACGATTACCGATCCAGCGAACGCGCGCGTTCGTAACGTAAACCCGACAAATGGTTTTGTCATGCAAGTGCGAGGAGTGGTGGGACGCGTGCGACGGCGCCTGCAACGCATAACTTTCATTTTAGCGGACGAGGCATGCGCATTTTGCGGGCGCCGACGAATTGCTTTATAAACGCGGTTCCCGCTGGTACAAAGGCCGGCGGGGGCGCTCGACGCTGTCCCTTCGCCCGGCCCCCTTGAACTGACGCGCGATGTTTTCCTTCCTCACTTCGCACAGGGACGTGACCGATCCGCTGGTCAGCGCCCGCGGGGCAGCCGTCTGGCTCAAGCAGTTGCCGGCGCTCGATGTCGTCGGCCGGCAGCAGCAGGTCATGCAGGCGTTCGATGCGATGCGGCAATCGCGCCATCCGATCGACCCGCTGCGCGCGCAGGCGATCGAGTTCCTCGATTCCGCGCTGGGCGCGGATCGCCGTCAGTTGATCAAGCAGTACGTCGAGAACCACGAAACCTCGGAAAAGCTCGCCGAGCGCATCTGGCAGGCGATCTACGACCTGACGCAGGGCTTCCTCGTCGCCTATCAGTCGGCGCTCGAGGAAGCCGTGGCGCCGGGCGCGAACCCGCGCTGGAAGCCGATGCGAGCGTTGCTCTTCGCGCGAGCGTTGCATTACTTCGGCACCGACGCGAAGCTCCGCGTGTTCCGCTTCGAGCGCTGGATTCCGGCCAAGTGGATGGAACTGCACCGCACCTTCCTGCGCGCGACCGAGCTCTCGCTCGATCGCGTCCCGGCGATTCTGACCAGTGCCGGGCCGAACGCGACGGCGTGGACGGCCGAGCAGGAATACCTGAACGTGCTCCTGGTCCAGCAGCTGAACACCGGCAACCTTTCTCCAGCACAGCTCGACTGGGCCGGCTCGCAGCTTCGCGCGTGGAGCCGCAAGCTTTCGCTCGATGCCGTGCCGCGCTCGCCCGAGGGCTTCTTCGTCGACCTGGCCGGGCGTTCCGGCTTGGTGCGCCGCACGGGCAACGATGCCGGGTCGATGCTGCGCTACGTCGACACGACGCCGTTGTGCGATTCGCTCGACCGCGCGATCTTCGCGTTGCGGAGCTCGGAAGCAACCGACTCGGGACCCGCGGCGCCGATCAATGTGCAACGCGTGAGCGTTCTGGAAAAGGTGCGTCCGGCGATCTCGCCAAATGTGCACAACGATCTCCGCAAGGATCCACGCATCGCGTGTCGGGTTTCGGCAAAGGTGCGCATCGGCCTCGCGCGCATCTCGCGCGAGCTCAACTCCCGACATCTTGGTGAGGCGCCCGCGGACGGCGGCGGCACCGAGCACATCGAAGTGTTTGCCGTGTCGAGCTCGCCGCGCGTGCGCCGGCGTCCGGCCGACGAGCACGATTCGCTGGCCGCGAGCCTTTCGTCGTTCTCCGATCCGATGTGGCAGGTCAAGGACCGGAGCGTGGCGGGATTGCGCATCGCGGCGTCAGGTGGGATCGGCCAGGCGCTCGCGCTCGGTGCGCTCGTCGGCGTCAAGCAATCCGACCTGTCCGACTGGGTGATCGGCGTCGTGCGACGGCTGTCGAAAGTGACCACCGAGGACGCGGAAGCCGGTGTATCCATCGTCGCCGAGCGGGTCGTGCCAGTCGTGCTTCATTCGCGTCGCGAAGCCCGCGACGACACCGGATTGACGGTGAACGGCATCGACGTGTCGACGATCGGCGCGCGATTCGACGGCCTCTATCTGCCGCCGCCGTCACGCCCCGACAAGCCGCTGGCGGTGAAGACGCTGATCGTGCCCACGTCGGAATACGCTAATGGTCGCCAGCTGGTCCTGCATACCGGACGCTCGGTCTATACGATCGCGTTGCGACAGCTGGTCGAACAGCGCAGCGACTGGTCGTGGGCGACGATGCAGATCGTGGAGAAGAGGTCCAAGTAATGGGGTCAGTGTAATTTATCGGCCGTCAGCTGGTCCGCGTCATCAGGTGGCGGAGCCCATTACCCCACGGGCCGAAACTTCAACGTCAGCGTCCGCTGAAACAGCTCCGCGCGATCCGGTCGCGGCAGCGGTGAGCTCTTCAGAATCGCGCGCTGCACGGCTTCGTCGTAGGCCCGCACTCCGCTCGACTTGCGCAGCTGCACGTCGAGGATCTCGCCGGTGGGAAGTTGCACGACTTCGAAGATCGCTTCCGGGTTGCCGGGAATCTCGGTCGGCAGAATTACGTTGCCGCGCACCTTGGCCTGAATGCGGCGGATCCAGTCGGCCTCGTCGCGAGCGCGCGCGGCGTTCGCCTCGCGGATGCGCGCTTGTTCCGCTGCGATCGCACGCGCTTTCGCCTCGGCTTCGGCACGGACTTTCGCTTCGGCTTCGGCCCGAACCTTCGTTTCGGCGTCGGCACGTGTTTTCGCCTCGCGCTCGGCTTGCTCGCGCATCGCCTGCATCTCGCGTTGCTGCCGCGCGCGCGCATCGGCTTCGCGCTTGGCGTCGTCGCGCAACTTCTCTTCGGCTTCGCGCTTGCGCTTCTCGGCCTCGTCGCGACGTTTGCGATCCTCGGCCTCTTCGCGCCGCTTCCGCTCCTCCGCCTGCTTCGCCTTGAGCGCGATCTCCGCTTCGCGGGGATCGGACTTCTCGACTTTCGGCACCGGTTTCGGCGGCGGTTCGGGCTTGGGCGGTGGCTCCGGTTTCGGTGGCTCGGGCTTGGACGGCTCGGGCTTCGGGGGTTCGACCGGTTCCGGCTTCGGCGCCGGCTTCGGCTGCGCCTTTGGCGGCGGCGCGTACAGCTCGGCCGTCACCGATGGCGCTGGCGGATTGCGCCACGTCACCGAGAACACGAGCACGGCGATGAACGCAAGGTTCACGAGGACTGCGAGCACGAGCGCGAGCCACTTGCCGCGAACGCGCCGCCGCGGCTCGTGCGGCCGCTCGGGATTCTTCACCATCAGCGCGTAATGCGTGCCGCGTCAGCTGGGCGGACGCGCGAGCAGTCCGACCTTGCGCAGCCCGTTACGCTGCAGCAGATCGAGAACGCCGAGCACGTCCTCGTAGCGCGCCGAGCGGTCGGCCGCGATCACCACCGGCTGATCGGGCCGCGCGTCCTGTGCCGCGCGCAGCCGCGCAACGAGCTCGTCGCGCGACATGCGAATCGCCGGCGTGTTGCTCGCTGCGTCGCGAAGCGAGAACGAACCGTCGGTACGCAACGTCACTTCGAGCGGCTGCACCGGCACCGACAACTTGCTGCCGACCGAGGGCAATTCAACCTGTCCCGGATTGATCAGCGGCGCCGTGATCATGAAGATGACGAGCAGCACCAGCATGACGTCGATGTAGGGGACGACGTTCATCTGATTGATCGTCTTGCGGGCGCGGCGCATCAGCCCTGCCTCTGCAAGATATTCGAGAACTCCTCGATGAACGTCTCGTACCGCGTCGCCAGCCGGTCGACGTCGTGCGTGTAGCGGTTGTAAGCGACGACGGCCGGAATCGCGGCAAACAAACCGATCGCCGTCGCGATCAACGCTTCGGCGATGCCCGGCGCGACTTGCGCAAGCGTGGCCTGGCCGACGCTTGCAAGTCCCCGGAACGAGTTCATGATGCCCCACACGGTGCCGAACAGGCCGATGTACGGCGATACCGATCCAACGGTGGCGAGTCCCGAAAGATGCGCTTCGAGCGCGTCGATCTCACGTTGATATGCCGCACGCATGGCGCGCCTCGCCGAATCGAGCGTGATCGCCGACGCACTGCCCTGCTTGCGATGCTTCGCGAATTCGCGGAACCCGGCGGCGAAGATGTGCTCGAGGCCGCTCGCGTTGCGCGACTGGCTCACGCGCTGATAGAGCTCGGCCAGGTCCCCGCCTTTCCAGAACTGGTCCTCGAAGTCGCCGGTGTCGCGCTCGGCGTGACGGATCTGGAAGCGTTTCAAGAAAATCTGCCACCAGCTCCACAGCGACAGGAAGGCGAGCAGCACCATGACGGCCTGCACGACGACCGATGCCTGCAGGACCAGTTGAACGAACGAGAGGTCGGTCTGGACGTTCAATGTGTCAGGGGTTCAGATCGAGAAACGAAGGAATGCGCGTTGGCAGCATGCGATCGCGATCGACGCACGCAAGGCGCACGCTTGCATGCACGAGCGCTTCGCCCCCGCGCAGCACCCGCTGATGCACGATCAGGCTTGCCCGCCCGAGCGTGTGCACCGACACGCTGACGTCGAGCAGGTCACAGAGGCGCGCGGGCTTCAGATAGTCGATCTCGACGCGGCGGACGATGAATACGATCCCGTGCGCCGACGCGAGTTCCACGACGTCGTGGCCGAGAAAGGCGAGCCACTCGGTTCGCGCGCGCTCGAGGAAGCGGAGGTAGTTTGCATAGTAGACGACGCCCGCGGCGTCCGTGTCCTCGTAGTAGACGCGAATCGGCAGCGAAAACGAAGCGTCCGCCAAACCTAACTGCCGGGGAAGAGATCGGTGCCGGCCGACGGCGGTGTCAAACCGAAGTGCCGATACGCCGAGGCCGTGGCAATGCGCCCGCGGACCGTCCGTTGCAGGAAGCCCTGCTGGATCAGGTACGGCTCGAGCACATCCTCGATCGTGTCGCGCTCCTCGCCGATCGCCGCAGCCAGGTTGTCGATGCCGACCGGACCACCGTCGAACTTGTACAGCACCGTCGTCAAGAGCTTCCGATCCATCACGTCGAGACCCGAGGCATCGACGTCGAGCATCGACAGGCCGGCATCGGCGACTTCGCGCGTGATCGCGCCATCGGCGCGGACCTCGGCGTAATCGCGCACGCGGCGCAGGAGCCGGTTCGCGATGCGGGGCGTTCCGCGCGAGCGTCGCGCGATCTCGAACGCGCCGGCGTCGTCGATGCCGATGTTGAGCAATGCTGCGGAACGCACGACGATGCGACGCAGCTCATCGTCGGTATAGAACTCGAGCCGCGCGACGATGCCGAACCGGTCGCGCAACGGGTTGGTCAGCATGCCGGCGCGCGTCGTCGCGCCCACCAGCGTGAACGGCGGCAGGTCGAGCTTGACGCTGCGCGCCGCCGGACCTTCGCCGATCATGATGTCGATCTGGAAGTCCTCGAGCGCCGGATAGAGGATCTCCTCGACGACGGGCGAGAGCCGGTGGATCTCGTCGATGAACAGCACGTCGCGCGGCTCCAGGTTCGTGAGCAGCGCCGCGAGATCGCCGGGCCGTTCGAGCACCGGTCCCGACGTTTGCCGCAGGTTGACGCCGAGCTCGTGCGCAATGATGTGCGACAACGTCGTCTTGCCGAGTCCCGGCGGGCCGAACAGCAGCACGTGATCGAGCGCTTCGCCGCGACGCACCGCCGCCTCGATGAAGATACCGAGCTGGTGCCGGATCTTCTCCTGACCGACGTACTCGGTGAGGCCGCGCGGACGCAAGCTCCGCTCGAACGCTTCCTCGTGGCGGCTCTCCGGCTTGGCGGCCACGACGCGGTTCAGCGTGTCGTTTTCAATCGCCATCGAGCGTCGTCATGCTTTCGCCAGGACCTTCAACGCCTGCCGGATGCCGTCGGCGACCGCGACGCCCTCCGGCAACGTCTTGACTGCCGCCAGCGCCTCGCGCTCACTGTAGCCGAGCGCGAACAACGCGTTCAACACGTCGGCCGACGGCGGCGGCGTGCGATTGATGCCGACGGCGGTCGTGAGCGGCGCGCCGAGCTTGTCTTTCAATTCGAGCAGGATGCGCTCTGCCGTCTTCTTGCCGATGCCCGGAATCTTCGTGAGCCGGCCGCTTTCCTGCATCGTGATCGAATGCGCGAGCTCCGCGACCGACAGTCCGGAAAGCACCGAGAGCGCGATACGCGCGCCGATGCCATTGACGCGCGTCAACTGGCGGAACGCATGACGTTCGTTCTCCGAAGCGAACCCGAACAACAGATGCGCGTCCTCGCGCACGACGAGATGCGTATAGAGCGTCACGCGCTCGCCGGTCGCCGGCAGGTTGTAGAACGTGCTCATCGGCACGTCGACCTCGTAGGCGACGCCCTGCACGTCGAGCAGGATCTGCGGCGGATTCTTCTCGACGAGGGTTCCGGAGAGACGGCCGATCATGAAGT
>DATLNR010000052.1:0-14594 GCA_035536655.1 Casimicrobiaceae bacterium | reverse complement strand
GGACCGGAACTCGCTCGAGGCGAGTGGGCCGCTTCAGGAGACGTAATGGATAGTCCGAGCTTTGCGGAGCTCGGCCTCGCCCCGGAGATCCTCCGGGCCGTCGCCGAGGCCGGTTACACCACACCCACCCCGATTCAGACGCAGGCCATCCCGATCGTCCTTGCCGGCAAGGACGTGATGGGCGGTGCCCAGACCGGCACCGGCAAGACGGCGGGATTCGGTCTCCCGATCCTGCACAAGCTCCTACCGCAGGCGAACACGAGCCCGTCGCCCGCGCGGCATCCCGTCCGTGCGCTGATCCTGACGCCGACGCGCGAGCTCGCGATTCAGGTCGAGGAGTCGATCCGGGAGTACGGGCGCTACACCGGTTTGAGATCGACGGTGGTGTACGGCGGCGTCGACATCAAGCAGCAGCTGCCGATCGTGCGCGCAGGGATCGAAATCCTGGTCGCGACGCCGGGGCGTCTGCTCGACCACATCGAGCAGAAGAGCCTGTACCTCGGGCAGGTCGAGATCTTCGTGCTGGACGAAGCCGACCGCATGCTCGACATGGGGTTCATCCCGGATATCAAGCGAATCATGCGGCTTCTGCCCGCGACGGCGAAGCGGCAGAACCTGTTGTTCTCGGCGACGTTCTCGCCCGAGATCAAGAAGCTCGCCGACGAACTGCTCAACGCGCCGCAGCTGATCGAAGTGGCGCGGCGCAATACCGCAGCGGAAACCGTGGCGCAGACCGCATATCGCGTAAAGCAGGAAGACAAACGCGCGCTTCTCGTGCACCTGGTCAATGCGCGCAATCTCTGGCAAGTGCTGTGCTTCGTGCGCACGAAGCATGGTGCGTCACGGCTTGCCCGGCAGCTGGAACGCGACGGTCTCACGACGTCTGCAATCCATGGCGACAAGACGCAAGCAGCACGGCTCGAGGCGCTCGAAACGTTCAAGGCCGGGAAGCTGCAAGTGCTCGTTGCCACCGATGTCGCTGCGCGCGGACTCGACATCGACAACCTGCCGCTCGTCGTCAACTACGAGATGCCGCATGTTCCCGAGGATTACATCCATCGGATCGGCCGCACCGGCCGCGCCGGCGCCTCCGGCCTCGCGATCTCGTTCGTGGATCCGGCCGAGGAACGTCACCTCACCGAGATCGAGCGGTTGATCAAGAAGAAGGTGCTCGTGCATCAGCCGGAGGATTTCTCGGTCGAGAAGGCTGCGATGCAGTCGGCCCCGCCGCGCGAGCGTAAGGCTTCCGGCGAGCGTCGCGGCCAACGCAGCCCGCCGCGCGATGATCATCGGGACGCGCCGCCGCCGCGCGAACGGGATCGCGAGGAGGCGTATGCGCGCAATCCCGATCAGCCGCCGCTGCGCAAGACGAGCGGTGCGCAGAAGCGGGCGGTGCCGATGCTGCTTCAACGTCGCGCTGCAACGCCGAAAGCACCCGAGTCGACGCCGGTGACTGAAGCGAAGAAGGAATCGACGACCGCCTGATTAGCGTTGCGAAGCGAGGCCAACGATGTGCCGGAACATCAAGACGCTGTTCAACTTCGATCCGCCGGCAACGGACGAGGAAGTGCATGCGGCTTCGTTGCAGTTCGTGCGCAAACTGTCCGGCTTCACGCATCCGTCGAAGCCGAATCAAGCCGCGTTCGACGCGGCCGTCGATCGCGTTGCGCGTGCCGCGGCTGAGCTCATTGGAGCGCTGACGACGCAGGCAGCGCCGCGCTATCGAGAAATCGAGGCGGCGAAAGCCAAGGCGCGCTCGCTCGCGCGGTTCGCTGCGTAGCGTTAACCGCGCTCCGGTTCGCCGATGGCGCCACTGCCTCGCGATGCGACGACGAGCGAGCCGCTATGGCATCTCGTCTATCGCTACTGGTTCTGGCAATGGCTGTTCGTCGACGTCAATCGGGGCGATCTCGTGCGGCGCGCGGCCGCGTGGCGTCACAATCTCGCGCAGCGGATTCATCTCCCCGTCTACATGCGCCGCTGGTGCGTGTGCCTGCTCGTGATGTTCGGCATCGCGGCCGTCATCGAAGCGCTCGGCGGGCGGGCCACCGCAGCGGTGTTCTACGTCGCATCGGTCATCTCGGCGACGATCGAGCTCACCGCCGGCGTCGCGTGGGTCTTCCTGCGGCCGCGCTAGGGCGCGTCAAGACAGCCGATCGGCCTGCTCGCGCAGTTTGGTCAGCGTCGAGCGGAAGCCGTCGAGCCTCCCGCGTTCCTGCTCGACCACGGTCGCCGGCGCGCGCGCAACGAAACCTTCGTTCGCAAGCTTCGCTTCCGACTTCGTGATCTCTCCTTCGACGCGCGCGATCTCTTTCGCGAAGCGTTCGCGTTCCGCCTTCGGGTCGACGGTGATCGACAGCATCAAGCGCGAATCGCCGACGATCGCGACCGGCGCGTCGGTCGCGGGAAGCGCGTCGACGATCGTCACGTCGGAAAGCCGCGCGAGCGCTGCGAGATAGGGTGAGAACTCCGCAAGCGCCGCACGATCGCCAGTCACGACCAGCGGCACCTTCTCACCAGGCGAAAGCTGCATCTGGCTGCGCAGCGAACGACACGCGTCGACCAGGGCCTTGAGCTTGCCCATCTTCGCGACCGCGTCGCGATCGATACGCTCCGGTCGAGCGACGGGAAACGGCTGCAGCGTAATCGTTTCGCCTTTCTTGCCCGCGAGCGGCGCGACCGCTTGCCACAGCTCTTCGGTGATGAACGGGATGAACGGGTGCGCAAGCCGCAGCGTCGCCTCGAGCTCGCGCACGAGCGTGGCCCGCGTTGCACGCGCCGCCGCTTCGTCGTCCTGGCTCTGCGCGCGTGCGAGCTGCACTTTCGCGCACTCGACATACCAGTCGCAGTACTCGTCCCAGATGAATTCGTACAACGCGCGCGCCGCGAGGTCGAAGCGGTAAGCGGCGAGCTGCGTCGAGATGTCGGCCTTCGCCTGCTGCAGCCGGGACAGCAGCCAGCGATCAACGAAGCTAAGCGTGCGCGGGGCGGCTTCGTCGAGTCCGACGTCCTGGCCGTCGACGTTCATGAGCACGAAACGCGTCGCGTTCCAGAGCTTGTTGTTGAAGTTGCGGTAGCCCTCGCAGCGCGACAGATCGAAGTTGAGCGTGCGACCGAACGTCGCGAGGCTTGCGAACGTGAAGCGCAGCGCGTCCGCGCCGAACGCCGGGATCCCCTTCGGAAACTGCTTGCGCGTGCGCTTCGCGATCGACTCGGATTGCCGCGGGTCGAGCATGTTCGCCGTGCGCTTGTCGACGAGCGTGTCCACGTCGACGCCGTCGATCAGGTCGAGCGGGTCGAGCACGTTGCCCTTCGACTTCGACATCTTCGCGCCTTCCTCGTCGCGCACGATCGCGTTGATGTACACGCCGCGAAACGGCACGCGGCCGGTGAAGTAGGTCGTCGTCATGATCATCCGCGCGACCCAGAAGAAGATGATGTCGAAGCCGGTGACGAGGACCGACGTCGGGAGGAACGTGCGCAAGTCGACGGTCTCTGCCGGCCAGCCCAGCGTCGAGTGGCACCACAGCGCCGACGAGAACCACGTGTCGAGCACGTCGTCCTCGCGGCGGAACGTCGCCGGCTCATGGCCGAGTTTCCTGCGCGCGATCGTTCGCGCGGCGTGCTCGTCGCGAGCGACATAGACGTTGTCGCTCTCGTCGTACCACGCCGGAATCTGATGGCCCCACCAGAGCTGGCGCGAGATGCACCAGTCTTGCAGATTCTCGATCCAGTGCAGATAGAACGAGCGCCATTCGTTCGGCACGAACGAAACCGTCTCGCCGCTGCCGGGCGCGCCTTCCGGCAATCCCGGTTCCGACACAGCCGCGAGGCATAGTTCCTGGATCGTGCGGCCGGGGAAAAACGGATGCGTCGACGGTGCAGGCGTGCGCATCGCGACATACCATTGATCGGTCAGCATCGGCTCGACGACGACGCCGGTGCGACCACAGCGCGGAATCACCATCCGATGCCGCTTTTCGGCAACGAGCAGGCCTTCCGCCGTCAGATCTTCTAGCACGGCCTTGCGCGCGGCATAGCGGTCGAGGCCGCGATACTTTTCCGGCGCGTTGTCGTTGATGCGCGCATCGAGATCGAGCACGGCGATCGCCGGCAGCGCGTGCCGCTGTCCGATCGCCCAGTCGTTGAAGTCGTGCGCCGGCGTGACCTTGACTGCACCCGTGCCAAATTCGGGATCGACGTGCTCGTCGCCGACGATGGGAAGCGTGCGGCCGGTCAGCGGAAGCCGGATCGACTTTCCGATCAAGTGCCGATAGCGCTCATCGTCCGGATGCACGGCGACCGCCGTGTCGCCGAGCATCGTTTCGGGACGCGTCGTCGCGACGACGAGTGCATCGTGGCGAGCATCCGGCTCGGTCAGCGGATACCGGATCTGCCAGAGCTTGCCGTCTTCCTCCTCGTTGTCGACTTCGAGATCGGAGACGGCGGTGCGCAACGTCGGGTCCCAGTTGACGAGGCGCTTACCGCGATAGATGAGGCCATCGTCATGGAGCCGCACGAACGTTTCAAGGACGGCTTGCGACAAGCCCGCATCCATCGTGAAGCGATCGCGCGACCAGTCCGCCGACAGCCCCAGCCTGCGCATCTGTCCTTTGATCGCGTCGCCGGACTGTTCTTTCCACGACCACACGCGCTCGACGAACCGCTCACGCCCCAGCGCTTCACGACTCGAGCCTTCTGCCTTGAGCTGCTGCTCGACGACGATCTGCGTCGCGATGCCGGCGTGGTCGCTCCCGACCTGCCACAACGTGTTGTCGCCGCGCATCCGATGCCAGCGCACCAGCACGTCCATCAGCGTCTGCTGGAACGCGTGCCCCATGTGCAGCGTTCCGGTAACGTTCGGCGGCGGCAGCGCGAGGCAGAACGGCGGCGCGCCGTTCATCGCCGGCTTGAACCAGCCGCGGGATTCCCACACGGGGTACCACTTGCGCTCGATCGACTGCGGCTCGTAGCTCTTCGCGAGTTCCACGCCCAACGCTCTTTTCGCAAACCTGAAATTATAAAGCGTCGACGCACGCTTCTTAGCGACGTGGGAGGCGCTCACGGATGCCGCGAATCGTTCCATGCGCCCTGTTCGCTGATACGGCGCGCCGGAGTAGATCCTCAGGCCGGTGACGTCGACGGCTCACCGTTAGGCGCAACATCGTCGACCGGCGCAATGGGTGGGTCGGCTCGCATCACGCCCTGGTACGCACCCATTGCCTCCGCGCGACGCAACGTAAAGTCACCGAACGGCTGTGTCGGAGACCCGAGGTCGAAACCTCTTCGTTCCGCTTCTTAAATCGCGCGCGGCCCGTTGCGTCATGCTGATCGACCAGCATCGGCATCGCCGTCGACCAGACCGACACGCACAACCACAGCGGCAAGGACGACGGTGACGACGACGGCAATGACCGCCTTGCGCGATCACGACGACTGCACAGGCCGCGACGGAAGCACGACGACATCGACGCAGAAATCCGACGACCGCAAAGCAGGTGATCCACGCGACGATGTCCGTCACGCGTTGCCGCATGTCGAAGCGCGGCGATGCAAGCGCACCGGCGTCGAGCGCTTGCATCGGGTGAAAGGGCCGTTGCGACCGGACCTGACGAACTACTTGCTGCCCCCCGACTTTGCCGGCAGCGACGGACCCGGCACCAGCCCGGGCGGCGCACTCGGCGCAAGCTGCGCAGTCTCGACCTGCGCAGCATCGGTGAGCCGATAGAGGAGCCCGGCGCTGTCATCGCGCAGCACGCTGAAGCGACCGGAAACGACGATCGGTTCGAACGTGTATCGAACCGGCGTCTTCGCGACGATCTCGACGATCGAATCGGGGCCGGCCGGCAGACAGAACGAGCAATGCGTCGGAACGGCAGTGAGCAGGAACCGCTTCTGTCGATCGCCGACATCGAGCGGAATCATGAAGCCCTGCAGCTTCGCGTCCCTGCGGTCGAGTGCCAGGATCTCCTTCGTGAACTCGGGCACGATCTTGTCGCCGCGTTTGACCGGCGACACCTGCGCGAGCGTGCGCCACGACACGATGCCGGCGCGTTCCGGAAGGATCTGCGCCGAGAAGTCGCTTGCCGACGGAAGTCCCGACGGCGGCACGTTGGTCACCGCCTGTGCGTGCGTCGCCGTTGCGGCCAGCAGGCCGACCAGAACAAATGCGGTATGTCGCAGCGTTCTTTGCATCGTTTCGCGCTTCATGAATCAGCGAGCGTCGCGGCCACGTCCAGTCGATACGCCTGCCATGCCGGCCATGCTGCAGCGAGTATACCCGCACCGAGCGCGATGGCGACGACCCCTCCCTCCTCGGGAATAAAGCGCCATGCCGCCGGCGACAGTGCTGACGCCGGCGCCCAAAACGCGCCGATCGTCGCGGCGAGAACATGAGCGAGCGCGACGCCGATGATCGTGCCGGCGCAGGCGAGGACGAGCGATTCGCTCAGCAGCACACCCGCGACCTGGCCGCGGTTCGCGCCGAGCGCACGCAGGATTGCAAGGTCGTAGCGCCGCTCGTCCATCGCCTGCGCGAGCGCAACGAACAGCATCAGCGCCGACGCGCCGATCAGGAGCGCGGCGAACGCCCGGATGACGTCGATGCCAACACCGAACACCGACAGAAGGCGCGCCGTTTCGTACGCCGGCGATGCAGCGACAAGGTCGGTGGTTTGATTGATCTCGCGCGGCAGACGCGCTGCCGCGAGCGGACCGATATAGCGAACGAGCACCAGCGTTACCTCCCTACCCGATGGATCCTCGCGCGGCTTGTCGGTCGTTGCCGGCGCATCGGTCATCGGCATGCCCTGATGCGTATCGTGCACCGCCCACACGCTTTCGATCGACGTCAGCACCATGCGGTCGAGTACGGTTCCGGTCGGCGCAAGCACGCCGACGACCGAGTACTGGGCGTCGCCGTGCTCTGCGCCGGTTGCGCCGAGGCCGTGCGAGCCCGCGAACGTTGCGCCGATCGAGATCGCGGTCTCGCGCGCCACGTCGCTGCCCAGCACCGCCTCCATCGGCTGGGTCCACACGCGGCCTTGAGCGACAGCGCCACGATAGTGATCGATCAATGCAGGCTCGGTACCGACGATGCGGTAGCCCGCGTAACTGTCTCCCAGCGCGAGCGGGATCGCACTTGCGATCATCGGGTTCGCGCGCAGCATCGCGACCGACTCGAGCGGGATGTTGCCCGGCGGCACATCGACGTGATAGACGCCGGCGAGCACGAGCTGCAAAGGACTTCCTTTCGCACCGACGACGAGGTCGATGCCTTGCGCATCGCGCTGCAGCTTCGTTTGGAGCTCGCGCGCGAGGATCAGCGTCAGCACGATGACCGCCGTGCCGAGCGCGAACAACACGACGACGAGAAGCGTCGCAAGCGGCCTGCGACGCGCATAGGCGAGCGCCAGTGAACCGAGGCGCACTAACGCTCCATTTCCGCTGCGAGCGTATACGTGAGCCCGATCTGCGCGCGTGCGCGTCTATCATGCGACGCGACGACGAGCGTCGCTCGCGATGCTCGCGCCTGATCCGTGAGCAACGCGAGCGCGGCAATCGCGTTCGCGTCGTCGAGATTCGACGTCGGCTCGTCCGCAAGCACGAGCGCCGGCCGATTGACCAGCGCTCGCGCGATCGCGACTCGCTGCGCTTGGCCATGCGACAACGCGCGCGGATAGCGATCGGCCAGCGCGCCGACCGCAACGGCGTCGAGCAGCTCGTCGACACGCGCATCGTCGACGCGGCCGCCGCCAAGCGATTGCGCGACGCGCAGATTGTCGCGAACGCTGATCGCGCCGATCAGATGCAACCGCTGCGGCACGAGACCGATCGTTCGGCCGCGCCATCGATCAAGCGCATTCGCGGGAAGGGTGCCGAGGTCGGTGCCGGCGACGATAATGCGACCACTGCGGCTCCTAAGCAGGCCCGCGAGCAAGTGAAGCAACGTCGACTTGCCGCTGCCGGACGGACCTGCCAGCAGCCACGCGTCGCCGGTCGCCGCCGTCCAGCCATCGACTTTCAGCGCACGCTTGTCGCCGTAACGGAAATCGATGCCGGTCACTTCGAACACCGGCGCAATCTAGCAGAAACGTCACCACGCGACGACACCGTGCGCCGATGGTCGGCGCACAACGTGCAGGCGGGTCTGATGGGCGAACTTATCGGAGAGCGAGCATGACCACGAGGACTGAGCAAAGAATTGAGAACCGGCGAATCCGGCGACTTGACGCGTCGTCGGTGGATCGTGAGTCTCTCGATGCGGGGCGCCGCGATCGGCCGGATCGTCGGCATCGGTTCGCTCGCGCTAGCAGTGCGCGCCTGTAGGGAACTGCGGAGCTAGGACAATGCCTGTGCCACGGCGGCGCGCCGGGAAACGCGTCGCCCGACCGCCCCGGCGACCGCATCGAGCCGCGTCATCAGGCTCGCGAATTCAGCGGGCGTGAGCGCCTGGTCGGCGTCGCACCAGGCTTCGGGCGGATTCGGATGAATCTCGATGAGAAGTGCGTCAGCGCCCGCCGCAATGGCTGCGCACGACAGCGCCGGCACCATCCACGCCTTGCCGCCCGCGTGCGACGGATCGACGATGACCGGAAGATGCGTTTCGCGCTTCAGCACGGGGATCGCCGTGACGTCGAGCACGTTCCTGTACGCCGTCTCGAACGTGCGGATGCCGCGTTCGCAAAGGATGATCTTGTGATTTCCGCCGGCAGCGATGTACTCGGCGGCCATCAGCCATTCGCTGATCGTCGCGCTCATTCCGCGCTTCAGGATGACCGGAACGTCGACGCGTCCGACTTCCTTGAGCAGGTCGTAGTTCTGCATGTTGCGCGTGCCGATCTGGATCACGTCCACGCCGTGGTCGACGAACGTCTCGAGCATCCTCGCGTCCATCAACTCGGTGACGACCGGGAGATCGAAGCGCGCCGCGGCCTCTTGCAACAGCGCAAGGCCGTCTACACCCTTGCCCTGAAACGTGTAGGGGCTCGTGCGCGGCTTGAACGCGCCGCCGCGCATCAATCGCGCGCCACCCACGGCAACCGCTTCGGCCGCCGCGCGCATCTGCTCCGGCGTTTCGACCGAGCAGGGCCCGGCGATCATCTGCACGTCGCTGCCGCCAACGACGGCGCCGCGTACGTCGATTTCGGTCGACGTCCTGTGCCATTCGCGGGCGACGACCTTGTACGGTTTGACGATGTTGAGCGACCGCTCGACACCGGCCATCGTCTCGAACATCTCCGGCGTGAGCTTGCGCTCGTCGCCGATCGCGCCGATCAGCGTCCGCTCGGTCCCGCGCGACACGTGCACCGAGAGGCCGTTCGCGCGGATCTTCGCCTCGACGGCGTCGATCTCGCGCTGCCCCGCGTCGGGCTGCATGACGATGATCATGATGCGCCCTCGTCGCCGTTGCGCTTGCGCCATTCCTCGATCTCGCGCTCGATCGCCTCGGCAATGTACACGTGCAAGAGTTCACCGACGTGCTGGTTGATCGCGGCGACGAGATCGGCGCTGGTACGCTCGACGAGCGGCCGCAAGCGCTGGGCAAGCTGCGCGCGCAGCGTCGTGTCGCTGAAGATGTCGATTCGCTGCAGAAGCTGCATGCCGAGCTCTTCCGCAATCGCGCGGATTCGTGCATCGTCGGCCTCGCGCGTCGCCTCGTCGCGCGATTCGACCACTGGCGATGGCGCGACGGCACGTGACTCGGCAGATTCTTCGTTGCGCGGCGCTTCGACGTCGGGCGGAACCTCGGCGCTATCGTCATCCGCCGGCATCGCCGTCGCGTTGGATTCGAACCCTTGCGCCGGCCGATCGAGCCCGAGCGGATCGGACGACACCGGCTTCGGTGCGGCGTCAGCGACCTGCTTGACGTTCGCTGGCACCGACTCGTGCGCCTCGCGGAGCACGCTCGCTTCGCCCTGCGCGGTCAAGTCCCAGATCGATTCGTCGCCTTCCTCGACGATGCCGACGTCGATCTCTTCGACGGCGTCCATCAGGAGCGGCACGTCGTCGACTGCGTCGATCGAGGGCTTGTAGCTCGGCGGCGACTCCACCGAATCGATCAGCAGCGGAAATTCGTCGTCTGCATGGCCGTCGCTCGTGCTCGAAGCGGCCGGCGCAACGTCGTCCGGCGCCGATGGCGGCGCAAGCGGTACGCGCAACGAAGGCGCATCGGTCGGATCCACGGGCAGCGATGTCCTTGCCACCGACGGCGCGATCGGCTCGCGCTGAATCGTTCGCGGCGAGTAGTACGGCGACGTCGTGAACGTTACCGGCCCGGTCGATTGAACGTCGCGCGGCACTGCTTCGCCGCCACCGCGGTTGCGCCGCATCAGCGCATCCGCCTGCTCGAGCAGCTCACGCGCCGTCGGCATCGTGAATCGGTTGTTTCATGTCATCGAATGCACGCGAAGCTCGTAGCCGCGCTCGCGATAGAACCGATACCGCTCGCGCCCCGCATTGGCCGACGCTTCGTCGCACGAAACAATCTCCGCCAGGCGCTCGAACCGCGCGAAGAACGGCGGCGGTGTCGACGCGAGATTGATCAGCACTTCGGCCGGGCCCGCATGCTCGACCGCATGATCGACGATGATCGGCGTGTCGCTTGCGAGCGGCGCCGAAAGCGTGCAATGCGGCAGGAAGCCCACTGCGGGCTGCATCCACAACAGCCGGTCGAGCGCGGCGGTCGCTTCCGCATCGGGCGTCAGCACACGCACATGCCCATGCTGCGCGAACGCCTTGCCGACGAGCCTCGCTGCAATCCCGATCGGGTCGTCGACGCGCGTGTAGAAGTCGATCGAGGTCATGTCGTTCTAGGCCGGTTCGAATTCCTGCGACAGCAACCAGTTTGCAAGCAACGGCACGGGCCGACCGGTGGCGCCCTTCTCCTTGCCTTCCTTGTAGGCGATGCCAGCGATGTCCAAGTGCGCCCAGTCGAACTTGCGCGCGAACTTCGACAAGAAGCACGCAGCGGTAATGCTCCCGCCCGCGCGGCCGGCAATGTTCGCGAAATCGGCGAAGTTGCTTGCAAGACCCTCGTGATAATCGTCCCACAGCGGCAGCGGCCAGCCGCGGTCGTATGCATCCTCGCCCGCGGCGACGAGCGAGCGCTGCAGCGCATCGCTGTTGCTGAACACGCCGCACGCCACATGCCCGAGCGCGATCACCATCGCGCCGGTCAGCGTCGCGACGTCGACGACGGCTTGCGGCTCGTAACGCTCGGCATAGGTCAGCGCGTCGGCCAGGATCAGCCGCCCCTCCGCGTCGGTGTTCAGGATCTCGATCGTCTGGCCCGACATGCTCTTTACGATGTCGCCGGGCTTCGTCGCCGTCCCGGACGGCGTGTTCTCGCACGCCGGGATCAACGCAACGATCGACAGCGCCGTCTTCAGTTCGAGCATCGCGCGCATCGTGCCGAACACACTCGCCGCGCCGCACATGTCGAACTTCATGTGATCCATTTCCGCCGCCGGCTTGAGCGAGATGCCGCCGGTGTCGAACGTGATGCCCTTGCCGACCAGCACGAACGGTCGCGCCTTGCGCGGCGAGTTCATGTACTCCATGACAATGAAGCGCGGCTCGCGCTCGCTGCCGGCGGAAACGGACAGGAACGACCCCATCCCGAGCGATTCGATTTGTGCGCGCTCGAGCACGTCGACCTTGAGATCCGGGAACTCGCTCGCGAGCGCCACCGCGCGTTCGCCAAGATAGGTAGGCGTGCAGACGTTGCTCGGCAGGTTGCCCAGGTCGCGTGCGAACTCGATGCCGTGCGCGATCGCAAGCCCGCGCGCCGCGGCCTTCTCGCCCGCGCTCAAGTCGGACCGCTGCGGCACCGAAAGCGTCAGCTTGCGCAGCGGCCGGCGCACTTCCGTCGGCTGGCTCTTCATCTGCTCGAATCGGTAAACCGCCTCCATCGCGACGACGACCGCATGCTCGACACGCCAGCCGACCTCGCGGCGCTTGACCTTTTCCTCGGTCAAATAGACGACCGCTTCGTAGGAACCGGTTTCGTTAAGAAGCTTCACGGCCGATCGAATCCCGTGGCGGAACTCCTTGTCGCGAAAATCACGCTCCTTGCCGAGGCCGACGAGGAGCACGCGATCGGCGAGCGTGCCGCGCACGTTGTGCAGCAGCAGCGTCGTGCCGAGCTTGCCCTCCATGTCGCCGCGCCGGACGATCTCGCCGACGTAACCGTTCGACGCGCGGTCGATCAGCTCGGCGGACAGCGAAAGCTTGCGGTTGTCGAACACGCCGACGACGACGCAGGCGCTGCGCTGCTTCTCCGGGCTGCCGCTTTTTATGGTAAATTCCATGACGCTCCCTGGCTGCGGGCCGCGCGGATTTTGTGAGGATTGCGGTCCTGACCGCGATTATTTACAAATCGCGCGCGAAAAGTCAAAGATTCCCGTCGTCATGATCTTTCGCCGCAGCCTTGTCCGCGAGCTCACGCTCACCGCCGTCGGCCTGTTTCTGGTGCTGCTGGCGATCCTGTTCACGAACCTCGTGCTGCGGCTTATTACCCGTGCGGCAGGGGGTGCCATCGCGCCCGACGGCATCGTCGCGCTGCTCGGCTTCAACGCCCTGTTCTACCTGAACATCCTGCTCACGGTCGCGTTGTTCCTGACCGTGCTCTTGACGCTGACGCGCTGGTACCGCGATAGCGAAATGATCGTCTGGTTCACCGCCGGTCAGCCGCTGACCGCCTGTCTGAAGCCCATCTTGTTGTTCGCCGCGCCGTTCCTTGTTGCGATCGTCGCGTTGTCGCTGTTTCTCTCCCCGTGGGCCGAGCGCCGCAAGCTCGAGTTCGAGCGCCAGCTCGAGTCGCGCGACGAGCTGGTGCTGCTCGCGCCGGGCTTGTTCCGGGAGTTCAAGCGCGCGCAGCTCGTCGTGTTCGTCGAGAGCGTCAACACGTTCGACGGCACGATCCGCAACGTCTTCCTGCAATCGACCGATCCGAACAAGGAGGAAACGACGGTTGCGCGCACCGCAAGGCTCGAGGAGGCGCCCAACGGCGACCGCTTCATCGTCCTCGAGGACGGCCGGCGGTACGAAGGCAAGCCGGGCAGCCTCGACTACCGCATCATCGAGTTCGAGCGGCTTGCCCGACGCATCGAGCCGGCCGAGGCGCGTCAGCTTCCCGCGTCGCGCAAGGCGATCCCGACGGAAACGCTGCTCGTGTCGGACGGCGGGCTCGAACGGAGCGAGCTGTTCTGGCGCATCTCGGTGCCGATGCTGGCGCTCGTGCTGACGTTGCTCGCCATCCCGCTCGGCCAGGTCAATCCGCGGATGGGCCGTTCGTTCAATCTGTTGTCGGCGGCTTTTCTCTACATGGTCTACAGCAACGGCTTGAACATCGTGCAGAGCCTGATCGCGCAAGGCAAGGTCGACTTCTGGGTCGGTCTCCTCGTGCCGCATGCGCTTGCGATCGCGCTCGTCGCGCTGCTGTTCGGCGTGCGGATGGGCGCGTTCGACGGCTGGCGCATGCGACCGCGCGTCGCGACGGCCTGACCGCGATGCCGACGCTCGCGCGCTACATCGGTCGCGAAGTCCTGAACGCGACGCTGATCGTCTTCATCGCGCTGATCGCGCTGTTCGCCTTCTTCGACGTGATCAACGAACTGGGCGACGTCGGCAAGGGCAACTATTCGATCACGAGCGCGCTCTCCTACGTCGCGCTGCATTTGCCAGCGCGCGCCTACGAGTTGTTCCCGGTCTCCGCGCTGATCGGAACGTTGTTCGCGATCTCGCAACTGGTCGGCAACTCCGAATACACGGTGATGCGCGTCTCCGGCGCGTCGCTCGTCCAGGTCGGCTGGGCGGTCGTCCGCATCGGCATCCCGCTCGCGCTCGCGACCTTCCTCGCCGGCGAGTTCGTCGCGCCGCCGGCCGAGCGGCTCGCGCAGTCGCTGCGCGCTTCCGCGCGCGGCGACACTTCGAGCGTGGTCGCCCAGCAGTTCGACTCCGGGTTCTGGTTCAAGGAGGAGTCGAAGTTCGTCAATGTGCGCAGCGTGCTTGCCGACCTCACGCTGATCGGCGTTCGCATCTTCGAGTTCGACGAGGACTTGCGGCTGCGGCGCGTGCGCAACGCGGAGTCCGGTCGCTTCACCGGGCCGGGCCGCTGGCAGCTCGCAAGCGTGCGCACGACGGAGTTCGTCGCCGACACGGCGCGCGTGTCGACGTCACCCGATTACGCCTGGGATACGGTGTTGCGGCCGTCGATCCTGACCGTCTACCAAGTCTCGCCCGAGCGTCTCGAGCTGGCGACGCTCTGGGACAACATCAGCGTGTTGTCGGACAACGCGCAGAAAACGTCGCGCTTCGAGATCGCGTTCTGGAACAAGATCTTCTACCCCGGCGCCGTGCTCGTCATGATGATCGTCGCGCTGCCGTTCGCGCACTTCCAGCGGCGCTCGGGCGGCATCGGCGTGCGCATCTTCACCGGAACGATGATCGGGCTGACGTTCTATCTGTGCGGGCGCCTGTTCAGCAATCTCGGCGTGTTGCACGACTGGCCGCCGTTGTTCGCGGCGGCGTTTCCGCTCGTCGTGTTCTCGGCGGTCGGCGTATTTCTGCTTTGGTATATAGCACGCCGATCG
>DATLNR010000051.1:0-23190 GCA_035536655.1 Casimicrobiaceae bacterium | reverse complement strand
CCCGACGACGCCCAGCGCGGCGATGCCGAGCAGCATCGCCATCGAGACGAACTGCCGCTGGCGGGCGACGCGCTTCTGCTCGCGGTGCGGAAGGAGGTTGATCCGAACGGGTGTGCTCATGGCCGTTCCCTACTCGAAGCTGCGCAGCGCCAGCCCGCAGGCGATCAGGAGCATCGGCGCGTCCTGCGCGAGCTGCCGCGGACGGATGCGATCGGTCGTCTGCATGTTGACGAACGGATTGGCGAGGACCGTCGCAACGCCGGCACGCTTCGCGACCAGCTCGTCGAGTCCGGGCAGCACGGCGCCGCCGCCGGCCAGCACGACGTGGTCGACCTGGGTGTATTGCGTCGACGTGAAGAAGAATTGCAGCGCGCGCGTGATCTCGAGTGCGAGCGTCTCCATGAACGGCTGCAGCACGTCGTTGTCGTAGTTCTCCGGAAGCCCCTGGTTGCGCTTGGCCGACTCGGCCTCCTCGGGCGACAGGTTGAACGCGCGCTGGATGTCCATCGTCAGCTGGTTGCCGCCGAACGCCTGGTCGCGCGAGAACAGGAACTGGTTGTTGCGCAGGACGTAGAAATGCGTGACGTGCGCGCCGATGTCGACCAGCGCGATGTTCTGGTCGCGGCCGTTGGCCGGCAGCGACGGGGCGATCAGACGAAACGCCTCCTGCGTCGCGTACGACTCGACGTCCATGACGCGCGGCTTCAAACCCGCGGCTTCGGCGATCGCGACGCGGTCCTCGACCTTTTCCTTGCGGGAAGCGGCGATCAGCACCTCGACTTCGTCAGCATTGTTCGGCGCCGGGCCGACGGTCTGGAAATCGAGGTTGACCTCGTCGAGCGCGAAGGGTATGTACTGGTTGGCTTCGGCCTCGACCGTGAGCTCGAGCTCCTCTTCCTTGTGGCCGGACGGTACGATGATCTTCTTCGTGATCACCATCGCCGAGGGAAGCGCCAGGGCGACCGAACGGTTGCGGCTGCCGAGCCGCTTGAAGCCGCGCTTCAGGGCGTCGCTCACCTGGTCGAGATTGCTGATGTTCCCGTCCTGCACCACGTCCTTGGCAAGCGGCTCGATGCAATAGCGCTCGAGTCGATAAGTGCCCTTCGCCCCCTCGGAAAGCTCGACCAGCTTGAGCGACGTCGAGGCGATGTCGACGCCGACCAGCGTCGGAGGCTTGGTTTTGAACAAGTCCAGCGTAGAGGCGAGCTTGTCAGCGATCATCGGCGTCAGGGAAGGTACGGATGGTGCTCGGTAAATGCTGATAACTTACATTAAACACCGGGAGCAACTCGTGCAGCCGTCAAATCGACCGACGGTAGTAGGCGGCCTGTTGCATTCCCGTCACCCGTCGGGCCGGTTTTGGCCGATGAACGCAAGTTTTATTCCTCCGTGCTAAAACGCTGGCTGCTCTATGTCGGATCCGTCTGTCTCGGCTTGGCTGTCGTCGCCGCGCTGCTTGGCGCGTTCATTCTCGCTCTTCTGTACCCTACACTTCCATCGCTGGAGACGTTGACCGACTACCAGCCGAAGATCCCGCTTCGCGTCGTATCGGCCGATGGCGAGCTGATCGGCGAGTTCGGCGAGGAGCGCCGCGCCGTCGTCAAGATCGCCCAGGTGCCCGGGGTGATGAAGCAGGCGATCCTCGCGGCCGAGGACGAGCGTTTCTACACGCACGGCGGCGTCGACTACCTGTCGATCGTCCGCGCTGCGTGGACCAATCTGACCTCCGGTACGCAGCAGGGCGCCGGCACGATCACGATGCAGGTCGCGCGCAACTTCTTCCTCACGCGCGAAAAGACGCTGACGCGCAAGCTTCGTGAAGTGTTGCTTGCATGGAAGATCGAAGGAAGCCTGTCGAAGGACGAGATCCTCGAGCTCTACGTCAACCAGATCTTTCTTGGCCAGCGCGCGTACGGATTCGCGGCGGCTTCACAGATTTACTTCGGCAAGTCGCTGAAAGAGGTCACGGTGGCGGAGGCGGCGATGCTTGCCGGCCTGCCGAAGGCGCCGTCGACGTTCAACCCGGTCACCAACCCCAAGCGCGCGAAGGCCCGCCAGCAGTACGTGCTGCGCAGGATGCATGAGCTGAATTACATCGACGAGGCGACGTCCACGCAGGCGCAAAACACGCCGCTGGCCGTGCGCAGCGGCGTTCGCGAGGTCGTCTCGGTTCATGCCGAGTACGCGGCGGAGATGGCGCGGCAAGTCGTGTTCGAAGCGTATGGCGAGGACGCCTACACGAAAGGACTGACCGTGTGGACGACGCTGCGCCGCGTCGACCAGGAAGCCGCGTATGCCGCTGTACGTCGAGGAGTGCTCGATTACGACCGTCGACACGGCTACCGCGGACCCGAGGCCTACGTGAGCCTGCCCGCGAACCCAGCCGAGATCGATCAGGTCGTCGAGCGTGTGTTCGCCGAAACCCCCGACGGCGACAACCTGTTGACCGCCATCGTCCTCGACGCGAACGCCAACGAGGTCAAGGCGCTGATCGCGTCCGGCGAAACGCTCAGCGTGACCGGCGACGGCTTGCGCTTCGTCACACGGGCGCTCTCGGAGAAGTCGCCGCCGAACCAGCGCATCCGCCGCGGCGCCATCGTCCGCGTGGCCAAGGACGAGAAGGGCCGCTTCGGCATCGCCCAGGTTCCGCAGGCCGAAGCGGCGTTCGTCGCCGTGGACCCGCGCGACGGCGCGATCTATGCGCTGATCGGGGGATTCGACTTCGAGCGCAACAAGTTCAACCACGTGACGCAGGCGCAGCGCCAGCCCGGCTCGGCGTTCAAGCCATTCATCTACTCGGCGGCGCTCGAGAAGGGGTTCTCGCCGGCGACCGTGGTCAACGACGCCCCGTTCTTCGTGCCGGCGGAACGCGCCGGCGGAGATGAATGGGAGCCGAAGAACTACGACGGGAAGTTCGACGGACCGATGCGCATCCGCACGGCGCTCGCGAAGTCGAAGAACCTCGTGACCGTTCGCGTGCTGCAGGCCATCTCGCCGCAGTATGCGCAGGACTACATCCAGCGCTTCGGATTCGAGCCGAAGCACCACCCCGCGTACTTGACAATGGGACTCGGCGCCGGCTCGGTAACGCCTTTGCAAATGGCGAGCGCTTACTCCGTGTTCGCCAACGGCGGCTACCGCGTCAATCCCTATCTGATCGCGAAGATCACGGACGCACGCGGCACCACGCTGTCGATCGCGAAGCCGGCGATCGCGGGCGGCACCGCCGAGCGCGCGATCGATCCACGCAACGCCTTCATCATGACGTCGATGCTCCGCGACGTCGTCGCGTACGGAACCGCAACGCGCGCGCAGGCGCTGGGACGCAAGGACATCGCCGGCAAGACCGGCACGACGAACGAGCACGTCGACGCGTGGTTCGCGGGCTACATGCCTGCGCTGGTCGGCGTGGCCTGGATCGGCTTCGACCAGCCGCGGAACCTCGGCAACAACGAGACCGGCGGCGTCGCCGCGCTGCCGATCTGGGTCAGTTACATGCAGCGCGCGCTCAAGAACGTGCCGGAGCGCAAGCCCGAGACGCCCGACGGCGTCGTGTCGCTGCGCATCAACGCCGACTCGGGACTTCGCGACGATCACGGCTCGCTGTCCGAATGGTTCTTTTCCGAGTACGTGCCGCGGCGCGACGAGCCGGCGCTTGCGAGTCCGCAGCCGACGCAGAATCCCGGGCGGGCGCCGGCCGAGGTGCGCAATCAACTGTTCTAGTGCGCGAGGACGAGTGTGGCCAGACGAGCGGCGCGATCGACGGAGAAGTTCGAGATTCGAAGGGCGGAGCGTCGCGCGGGACTCGGCGCGGATGGCGCATACCGCGCGACGATCGCGCAGACCGCCGCGCGGTTGATCGCCGAGCACGGGATCACTGACTGGTCGGCCGCCAAGCGCAAGGCCGCGCGGCAGCTCGACCTGCCCGAACGGTCCGCGCTTCCGGGCGATGACGAAATCCAAGAGGCGCTACGCGACTACCACGCACTGTTCGCGGGCGAGGAGCACGAGGCCATGCTGCGCGAACAACGGGAGGAAGCGCTGCTGTGGATGAAGCGCCTTGCGCAATTTCGGCCGCGCCTCGTCGGCGGCGTCGCCGAAGGCTGGGCGACCGAGCACAGCGATATCCGCCTCGAACTGGCGGCGGACGACGACAAGGCCGTCGAGATGGCGCTCCTGAACGGACGCGTCGCCTATCGTTCGCTACCGTTGCGCAACGGTGAGCCGTCGTCCGAGCTTGTGATCGAGACCCGGCGCGGCGTCGTACGACTGATCGTGCTGACGCATAGCGCAGCGCGGCATCGGCCGCGCCGCGACCGTCATGGCCAGCAGGAAGTCCGCCTCGACGCCGCACGCGTCGAGGCGCTGCTGAACACGCCGCAGTCGGCGCGCAACGACGAAGCGTGACCGGCGCTAGCGACCGTCCTTGAGCCAGTTCGCCGCGTCGAGCGCGAAGTACGTCAGGATCATGTCCGCGCCGGCGCGCTTCATCGCCGTCAGCGTCTCGAGCACGCACGCGCGCTCGTCCAGCCAGCCGAGTTGCGCAGCCGCCTTCAACATCGCGTATTCGCCAGACACCTGGTAGACCGCCGTGGGCAGGCCGAACGTGTCTTTCACGCGGCGCACGATGTCGAGATACGGGAGGCCGGGCTTGACCATCACGATGTCCGCGCCCTCGGCGATGTCCATCGACGTTTCCCACAGCGCTTCGTTGCTGTTCGCCGGGTCCATCTGATACGTGTATTTGTCGCCGCCGCCCAGGTTCACCGACGATCCGACGGCATCGCGAAACGGGCCGTAGAAGCTCGACGCGTATTTCGCGGAGTACGCGAGGATGCGCGTGGCGCCGCGGCCATCACGGTCGAGCGCGTCACGCAACGCGCCCACGCGGCCGTCCATCATGTCTGACGGTGCGACGACGTCGGCGCCGGCTTGCGCGTGCGCGAGCGCTTGCTTCACCAATGCCTCGATGGTTTCGTCGTTCATCACATAGCCCGTCGCGTCGACGAGCCCGTCCTGGCCGTTGCTCGTATACGGATCCAGCGCCACATCAGTGATGACGCCGAGCGCGGGGAAGCGCTCTTTCAGCGCGCGCACGGCCTGCGGCACGAGTCCTTCCGGATGCCACGCATTCGCCGCATCGTGCGACTTCTGTTCGGGCGGAATCACCGGAAACAGCGCGATCGCCGGCACGCCGAGCGTTGCAAGGGCCTCCGCGTCGTGCAGCAACCGATCGATGGACTTGCGCGCAATACCGGGCAGCGACGCAACCGGCTCCTCACGTTGCTTTCCGTCGAGCACGAACGCGGGATAGATCAGGTCGTCGGCATGGACGCGATGCTCGCGCGCGAGCCGCCGCGAGAAATCGTCGCGGCGCATGCGGCGCGGTCGGCGCTTCGGAAATGCTCCGGTAAAGGCGAACGTCATCGGATTGCCTGGTAAGTTCCCACGGGCGTATCGAAGCCCTGTCGTGTTGCTTCCATGATTCGTTCATCGCGATCGTAACGGAACTCGCCGCGAACCGTCGCGGTCACAGTTGCAGACGGTAACGTCTCCCGCTTTCCTCCCTGAGCGGGTGCCCGAGCCGGCGTTATTTCGCCGGCTTCGGGCGTTTTCTCAAAGGCCTCGCGTCACTCCCCTTGACGTCGGGGCCTTTTTCTTCGTTAGCGCGGCGCACACGCCGCCCAAGCGAGGCCGTGGTACGCGCTGGCAAGCCGCCGAATCGAGCAGCTGGGGCCAACCGCGGCGACAAATCGAGCCAGTCGGCGAGCACATCGTCCGCTTCGATCAACCCGATCCGCGCCGTCGCCGAAAAGCCCACGACGGTGACGATGCGATCGACATCGTCGAAATTCTGCGCGATCCTGTTGCGAATCTGCATGACGGCGCGCTTGCGCTCGGCGACGTTCAGCTTGTCGCTCTTCGTCGCGAGCACGAGCACGGGCCGCTGCGACGGCAGGAAAGGTCGAAGCACGTCGACGTCGGCCTGCTTCAACCCGTGCCGCGCGTCGCACACGAGCACGAGGCCGATCAACGTGCTGCGCGTCGTGACGTACTCCCACAGGAAGTCCTGCCAGCTTTCCTTCATCGCCCGCGAAACCGCGGCATAACCGTAGCCGGGAAGGTCGGCGACGAGGCCGCCGCTTCGAAGCTGAAAGAAATTGATTTGCCGCGTGCGTCCCGGCTCGCGGCTCGCGAACGCCAATCGCGTGCGCATCGCGAGAACGTTGATCGCGCTCGATTTGCCTGCGTTGCTGCGGCCGGCGAACGCGATCTCCGGCGGCCCCGGCGGCGGCAACGACGCGCGCGACGCCGCGCCGGTGACGAACGTCGCGCCGACCAGCACGCGCGGTTGCAGCGTCCCGCGCGCGTCGACCGGCGAAGTCATCGAGGCGACTCCGCTACAATGGCGTGCTTTTCATTGACGGGCGCCCGTCGAGGCAATCGACGCGATGCGGTGCCCCACTCCTCGACGGGAACGATGTTCATGAGTCGCTTGCTGCTTGGGGCTGCGTGCCTCGTGTCCGCCATCGCACACGCTCAGGCGCCCCCGATCCCCGCCGACCCGAAAACGGACTTGGAACGCGGCAAGCAGCTCGCTTCGCAGGTCTGCGCAGCTTGTCACGGCCCTGATGGCAACAGCCCGTTGCCCGTGAACCCGAGCATCGCCGCGCAGCACGCCGACTATATCACCCGGCAATTGATGAACTACAAGGCCGGCGTCCGCGAGAATCCGATCATGCAGGCCATCGCCGCCGGCATGACGCCGGACGACATGCGTGCCGCCGCCGCCTATTACTCGCAACAGAAAGCGCGCGGGCAAACGGCGCGCGACGCGGGCCTTGTCAAGACCGGCCAGGCGATCTGGCGCGGGGGCAATGCGCCGAGCGGCTTGCCGGCGTGCAGCGGCTGCCACAGTCCGACGGGAGCCGGCATCCCGAGCAACTATCCGCGCCTCGCCGGCCAGCACGCCGCGTACACGTACGACCAGCTCAAGGCGTTCGCGAGCGGCGCCCGCGGCGTCGACAAGCTGGGCAAGGACGTGCAAGGCCGCATCATGCATACGATCGCGTCGAAGTTGACCGACGCGCAGATGCGGGCGCTTTCGGAGTACGCCGCGGGATTGCGGTCCGCTACCAACGGCGGCGTGTCACCCTGAACGGCGTCATCGCGTCGTTGCACGTCTACCCGGTGAAGAGTTGCCGCGGGATCGCGTGCAACGAAGTCGTGGTGCGCTCCACCGGCCTCGCAGTCGATGGCGTTCGTGACCGCGAGTGGATGATCGTCGATGCGCTCGGTCGCTTCGTCACGCAGCGCGAGCTTCCGCAACTCGCGCTGATCGATGTCGGTGCGAGCGACGGTCAGATCGTGCTGCGCATGCCCGGTGTCGACGCTGTCGCGCCCGATATCGAAGGACCGATCTGCGACGTCGGTGTGTGGCGGTCGAAGGTTCGCGGTTACGACGGCGGCGATGCGGTCGCCGACGCGCTGTATGCGTACACCGGCCGGAAGCTGCGTCTCGTGCGCTTCGACGATGCGAAGCCGCGTCGCGTCAACCCCGATTACGCGGGCGATAGCGGCGCGACGACGCTGTTCTCGGACGGCTACCCGATCCTCGTCATCGGCCGCGCGTCGCTCGACGACCTGAACGACCGGCTGGCGACGAACGGATCGATCGAGATGCCGATGAATCGGTTCCGGCCGAACATCGTCATCGACGGGCTCGACGCGTTCGACGAGGACCATGCGCAGACGTTGACGATCGGTAACGTCGTGCTGAAGCCGGTGAAACCGTGCGTGCGGTGCGAGATCACGACGACCGACCAGGATACCGGCCACCGCGGCATCGAGCCGTTGCGGACGCTTTCGACGTTTCGCCGCGACGACCGGCTCGCCGGCGTCACGTTCGGCATGAACGCGATCGTCGCCGCGGGCGCGGGCGACGTGATCGCTGTCGGCAACGAGGTGGAGACTTCGCTCCGCTTCTGATCGCGGCGCTGGCCGCCGATCAGCCGACCGGCGAGCACATGATCACGGCGTCCGGGCCGTAGCCTTCGGCGACCCACCGGCGGTCGAAGTGCAACGCATTGCGGATCCTCACGTCGGGGGTATAGCGGTGGTTGGTCGTCGCAGTGTTGAAGAAACGCCAGATCGGACGAAAGCCGGTTGGACACGCACCGGTCGTCGGGTTGGGCAACGCGATGTAGAACACGCTCGGACTTTCGTAGATCCACGATGCGCCGAACTTCGCTTGAACGCGGTCGCACTCGGCGGGATCAGCCGAATAGAAATGAGAGTCGCCCACCTCGGGCCGCAGGTAGAAACGGCAAACCGGATTGGTGCCGGGCACCGGCGCGCTGTGGGCGAGAAACCGGATCCCGGTTCGCTCCCACCCGCGTAGCACGCCCGTGTCGAGCAGGTTGATTTCGTTCGCGTCGGTGGTGATGAAGTAGTGGTCGAGGCCGCGGTTGTAGAACTCGACGGCCACCACCTGCGTGCCGGCATCCGCGTCGGGCGTCAGGTACTGGCGCGTGACCGGAAGCATGGTTTCGAGCTTCGAGTAGTAGTCGAAGCCGGTCGGGTTGCTGCAGAACGCGTCGCCTCCCTGAAGGCCGCCGCGCAGCTCGTAGTAACCGCCAGCTGAAACGAACGTGAACAAGCCGGAACCGGAGGATCCGCCTTCGGTCGTTCCCTGCGACCACTGCACCTTGTACCCGTCGAGGTGGCCCAGAACCGCTTGATCGCCGAGCTTCGTGCCTTGGGTGAATTTCGCAAGGTCGCCCTCCGGATGATGAAGGGCGGTGACGACCGCGCCGTTGGGTATCGGCTCCGCCCGCCACGCCGCGAAGAACACGCCCGTCGGGGGCGCCGTGTTCATGCGCAGCAACGCCCAATCGTAGTCTTCGCTACGTGCAAGCAGCATCGCGCCGCCGGTCTGCAGCGCGAACGGCGGCGGGGTGCGCCTCCCACAGACTTGCGCGCGAAAGAACCAGTACACATTCAGCGTGGAGGCGAGAAACGCCTCGTCGAAGCAATGATTCGCACTGAACACATACGGCGTGAACGATTGCGTCGAGTCGTTCAACATCGTTCCCGAGCAGGCGTACGTCGAACCGTTGCGATCGTTGAACACCAGCTTGCCCACGCTGTTCGCCGTCTGCGTCAGTGCAGCCGACGGCTCCACGCATGCGATGTCGATGTTGCACGAACCAGCGCGACCGATATCGGAAACGCGCTTCGCGTCGACCGTATGCAACGCACTGCCCGCGACGACCAGGTGCGAGATCGGGCCGATGTCGACCGACAGGTCGGAGAACGATGCGCCGGCAAGCGCGGCGACCTCGATGATTGCAGTGTCGCCTTCGAGCACCGGCGTCCAGAACACGCCGTCGCGCGTGACGGTTTCGGCGATGCGGTTGGCCGGAATCGGTCCGGCGACGACCGCTCGCTCGCCATTGCCTGCGAACGTCAACGCGAGGTCCGGATGCGCGCTTCCCATGACGAGCGCAACGCGCAATGCCGCGGCGCCGGGAGAGACGATCTCGATGCGCGCGACGCGCGTCTCCTCGTCGCGCGGTTCCCAGCGCAGATTCGCGAGCGCGATCTTCTGCGAAGCCTCTGGCAGCTTTCGCGGGAAGCCGATCGCAAGCGGCCGATGCTTGCCGGGGTTCGGAGATCCGACGAGGCGGTCGACGCGCTCGTTCTTCGTTGCCATGACCGCTCGCTCGCCTGCCGTCGGCGAGCCGAGAACAACGCGATGCGAGGTTGTCGACGACGTCGTCAACAGCGTCGTACTTGGCGGGAGTTCGTTCGGACGGTACTCGGCCGGTGGAACCGCCGTGATGCGCGACGCGGCCCAGGCGTCGCCGATCGACGACAGCGCGGCCATGATCGCGCCCAACGCGGCAACGGCGAGCGCGGCGGACGGACGAAGAATTCGCATCGATGCTCCCTCGAAATTCGCGACTTGCTGTGGCTTGTTCCGGCGGCCTCGTTCGATCAACGCGCCGGCCGATGGTTCGGAGGACGAGCTACGAGACCGGATCGCCGGCGCCGGCCAGGCATTCGTCCAGCGAGACACGCCAGTCGGGCAAACCGAAGCCGAACGTCTGCCGAAACCGGGTCGAATCAAGCACACCGTATGCCGGCCGCGTCGCCGGCGTCGGGTAACCGGATGTTGCAATCGGGATCAGGCGCGCCGTTTCCCGATCCCGCAGAAACGCCTGCGCAAACGAGAACCACGTCGCGTGGCCGCCGCACGACAGGTGATAGAGGCCCGCGCGAGTGGCCAGTTCCCCGGGGCCGAGCGACAACACGCGCGTCGTGGCGCGGGCGAGCGCGCGCGACCAGTTGGGCACGCCGATCTGGTCGTCGACGATGCGGAGCTCTTCACGTTCGCGCGCGAGTCGCTGAATGGTCAGCAGAAAATTGCTGCCCCGCCGACCGTAGACCCAGCTCGTGCGGAACACGAGCGCGTTTGCACCGCTTGCGATCACGCGCGTTTCGCCGTCCAGCTTGCTTGCACCGTACACCGACAATGGCGCCGTCGGCGACGCCTCGACATACGGCATCGTGGCGCGACCATCGAACACATAATCGGTCGAGAAGTGCACGAGAAGCGCATTGCGCTTCTTCGCTTCGTCGGCAAGCACGCCCGGCGCGACCGCGTTGACGGCGAATGCGCTCTCCCGATCCGATTCCGCGCGATCGACCGCCGTGTACGCGGCGGCGTTGACGATGATGTGCGGCTCGAACTTGCGAACCGTCGCGACGATCGCATCAGCATCGGCAAGATCGAGCGTGCTGCGGTCCAACGCAACGACATCGCCAAGAGCGCGACACAGCGGCGCGAGCTCGCCGCCGAGCTGTCCGTTGACGCCGGTGACGAGGATGCGCGTCAGGCAAACACCTCGGCGTCGGCGAGCAAGGCGCCTTGCCTGTCCTTGGCGGCAAGCGTCGGCTCGCCGTCGACTGGCCACGCGATGCCCACCTGCGGATCGTTCCACAAGAGCGTGCGCTCGTGTTCCGGATACCGGTAGTCCGTCGTCTTGTAGAGGAAGTCGGCGGTCTGCGAAAGCACGAGGAACCCGTGCGCAAATCCCGGCGGAATCCACAGCATTCGATGCGATTCGGCGGACAGCCGCACACAAACCGAGCGTCCGAACGTCGATTTGCTGCGGCGAAGATCGACGGCGACGTCGAACACCTCGCCGCTCACGACGCGAACGAGCTTTCCTTGCGCATGCTGAACCTGGTAATGCAGTCCGCGAAGCACGCCGCGCTGGCTTCGCGAATGGTTGTCCTGCACGAACGTCGCGGTGAGTCCGGCCGCGGCGAAATCGCGCTCGTTGAAGCTCTCGAAAAAAAAGCCGCGCGCATCGGAGAAGACACGCGGCTCGACGATCCGGACGTCCGGGATCGCTGTTGCGAGGACTTGCATGACGTCTCGTCAGTCGCGCAGGGCCGCCCCAAGCGACTGACTGCGCCCCCTCGGGGGGCAGCGAGCGAAGGGAGCGTGGGGGTCGTTCATCTAGCCGATGACCGGATCGCGGAGCAAACCGAGGAGGTACTGGCCGTATCCGCTTTTCGCAAGCGCCCGGCCGTGACGCTCGAGCGCCTGGGCGTCGATCCAGCCCAAGCGGTAGGCGATCTCCTCGGGGCACGCGATCTTCAGTCCTTGCCGCCGCTCGATCGTCTCGATGTAGTGCGCCGCCTCGAGCAGCGACTCGTGTGTGCCGGTGTCGAGCCACGCCATGCCGCGGCCCATCACTTCGCACTTGAGTGCGCGCAGGTCGAGATAATGACGGTTCACGTCGGTGATCTCGAGCTCGCCGCGGGCGGACGGCTTCAACTCGCGCGCGATGTCGAGCACGCGGTTGTCGTAGAAGTAAAGCCCGGTGACGGCATAGCGCGACTTCGGCTTCGCAGGTTTTTCCTCGAGACTCACGACGCGACGCTGCGCGTCGAACTCCGCGACGCCGTAGCGCTCGGGATCGGAAACTGGATAGGCGAACACCGTCGCGCCTTCCGCGCGATGATTGGCACGTGCAAGTTGCGCGTGCAGATCGTGACCATAGAAGATGTTGTCACCGAGGACGAGCGCGGTTGCTTCACGTCCGACGAAATCGCGGCCGATGATGAACGCCTGCGCGAGTCCGTCGGGCGACGGTTGCACCGCGTAAGCGAGGTTCAGTCCCCACGCCGATCCATCGCCGAGCAATTCCGTGAAACGCGGCGTGTCGGCGGGCGTGCTGATCAACAGGATGTCGCGAATGCCGGCCAGCATCAGCGTCGACAGCGGGTAATAGATCATCGGCTTGTCGTAGACCGGCAGCAATTGCTTGCTGACGACCTGCGTGACCGGGTAGAGCCGGGTTCCCGAGCCGCCGGCGAGGATGATCCCTTTACGCTGGATGTGCGCGTCCATCACGCGGTCAGCGGAGCAGGCGCGTAATGCTCCGACACCCAGCGCTGATATTCGCCGCTCGTCACGCGCGCGATCCAGTCGCCATGATCGAGATACCAGCGCACCGTCTTCGCAAGCCCGCTCACGAACGTTTCCGCCGGCGCCCAGCCGATCTCGCGCCGGATCTTCGAGGCGTCGATCGCGTAGCGTCGATCGTGACCCGGCCGGTCGCGGACGAACTGGATCTGCGCGGCATAGTCGCGCCCCGGACGAGCCGACGCGAGCGCCTCGCACAGCGCGCGAACAACGTCGATGTTGGCCATTTCGGCATTGCCACCGATGTTGTACGTTTCGCCGGGGCGGCCACCGTCGAGAACCGTCCGCAACGCCGCGCAATGATCGCCAACGAAGAGCCAATCGCGCACGTTCTGCCCGTCGCCGTAGACGGGCAGCGGTTTGCCGGCGAGCGCGTTGACGATCATCAGCGGAATCAGCTTCTCCGGAAACTGGCGCGGCCCGTAATTGTTCGAGCAATTCGTCGTGATCGTGGGCACGCGATACGTGTGATGCCACGCGCGAACCAGATGATCGGACGCGGCCTTGCTCGCCGAATACGGGCTGTTCGGCGCGTACGCGGTCGTCTCGCAGAACGCGTCGTCGTCCGCGCGGAGAGAACCGTAGACTTCGTCGGTCGAGACATGGACGAACCGGAATGCGTTGCGGTCGTTCGCCGCCAGCGTTTCCAGGTGCGCCCGCACCGCCTCGAGCAAACGAAAAGTGGCTGCGACGTTCGTTTCGATGAACGCAACCGGACCGGCGATCGACCGGTCGACGTGCGATTCCGCGGCGAAGTTGAAGATCGCGCGCGGCCGGTGCGTACGAAGCAAGTCGGCGACGAGCGAAGCATCGCCGATGTCACCGCGCACGAAGCAATGGCGCGCATCGCGCTCGACGCTCGCGAGGTTCGCGAGATTGCCCGCGTAAGTCAGCTTGTCGAGATTGACAACCGGCTCGTCGGTGCGCTCCAGCCAGTCGAGAACGAAGTTGGCGCCGATGAAGCCCGCGCCGCCGGTGACAAGAATCATTCGTGCGATTCTAGCATTGGCCCCATGCATGTCACCGCGTAAAACGGGCCGCGCCGTAGTACGCGCAGTACCAGTCGACGAAGCGCTCGAGACCGACGGCGAGCGATGTCGACGGCGCGAAGCCGGTCGCCGCTTTCAGCGCGTCGATCGACGCGTAGGTCGCCTCGACATCGCCCGGCTGCATCGGCAGCAGCTCGCGCTTTGCCGGCCTGCCGAGCAGTTTCTCGAGCGTCTCGATGAACGTCGAGAGCTCGACGGCATCGTGATTCCCGATGTTGTAGATCGCATACGGCGGCTCGCCATGCGGCGGTCGTTCGAGGACGCGAACGACGCCGTGCACGATGTCATCGACGTAGGTGAAGTCGCGCCGCATGCGTCCGAGATTGAAGACCTGGATCGGCTCGCCCGCGAGGATCGCGCGCGTGAAGAGCCATGGCGCCATGTCAGGCCGTCCCCACGGACCGTAGACGGTGAAGAAGCGCAAGCCGGTCGTTGGCAGCTTGTGCACCTGGCTGTAAACGTGCGCGGCCAGCTCGTTGCTGCGCTTCGTCGCCGCGTACAGGCTGACGGGTCGATCGACGTTCTGGTCCTCGGAGAAAGGCAGCGTGTGGTTCGCGCCGTACACCGATGACGACGAAGCGTAGACGAGGTGCGCGACGTTCAAGCGGCGACACGCTTCGAGCACGTGCCCGAAGGCCACGACGTTGTTACGGTAATACGCCTCGGGATGCGTCAGCGAATAGCGCACGCCCGGCTGCGCGGCCAGGTGCACGACGTGCGTTGCGCCGGACGCGTCGAATAGCTGCTGTGTCTCTGCCGGTTCGGCGAGGTCCGCGCGCACGAACGTGAAACGAGAGTCGGCAACGAGCGTCGCGACCCGCGCTTCCTTGAGCCGGACGTCGTAGTACGGCGACAGGCAATCGACGCCCAGAACCCGCGCGCCCGCATCCAGCAATGCGCGGCACGCATGCATGCCGATGAACCCCGCGGCACCGGTGACGACGACGCGCGCTGCGTGAAGATCGGTCATCGTTCGCGCTCGTCCGGTCGTGGGCGCTCGTCGAGCGCGCGCAGCTTGACGTACTTCATGAAGCTTGCGAAAGCGCCGATGGTGACGTGCGCGAAACCCGGAACGCCGTCGAGGAAGCCGGCCTTCAGCACGTAGAAGCGGAGGAAGCGGGCGAGCGGCGACAGCGCCACGCGCATCGCTGGCGCGCGTTCGCCGCGCGCGTGCATGGCTTGCGCCTGCAGCGTCGTGTAGCGGTTTTGCTTGGCGATATATTCGTCGATCGACTCGGCGGAGGCGTGCAGCAAGTCGCCGGCGAGGCGCTCGACCGGTCCGTCCGCAACGACGTGCTCGTGCACCGGATCAGCGGTCCATTGCGCACGGCGGCGGTCGAACAGCCGGACGTTCCAATCTGGATAGCCTTCGCCGTGGGCGAGCCAGCGACCGAGGAAGCGATTGCGCCGCCGGAGCGCATAGGCGGGCGCATGCGGCGGGCGCGAAAACACCGATGCTATCGATTGCGCAAGATCGGGCGAGACCCGCTCGTCGGCGTCGAGGCAGAGCACCCAATCATGAGCGGCCTCGCCGACGGCGAAGCGCTTCTGCGCACCGAACCCGAGCCACGCGTGCTCGACGACGCGCGCACCGCAATCGCGGGCGATTTTGACGGTATCATCGCGGCTCCCCGAGTCGACGACGAGCGCTTCGGCGGCGAAGGCGGCCGATCGGATGCACTCGGCAACCGCGTCTGCCGCATCGCGCGTGATGACCACCAGCGAGAGAGGAAGCCGCTCCGCTATGCGTTGCACGGCGTCGAATTCTACGTGTTTTGGGCCGTCGCGACGCACGGCCGTCAGGCGTTGAGCGCGCTTCTCGTCGTTCGTCCCACCTCGCTAGGCGATATCGTTCACGCCCTTGCGCTCGTCGAGGACGTGGCGCTGAACCGACCAGGCATGGCGATCGACTGGGTCTGCGATCCGTCGTTCGCGCCGATCGCGCGGCTTTCGCCGCGCGTGCGCAACATCATTCCGTTCGGCCTGAGGCGATGGCGCCGTGCCCCGTTCGTGGCGATGACGCTGCGTGAAATCGCCGACTTTCGCCGAGCGCTGCGCGCCGTTCGGTACGAGGCGATCCTCGACCTCCAGGAGCAGGTGAAAGGCGGCGTCGTTGCGCGGATGGCGCGCGGCGTCCGGCACGGATTCGACCGCGCGAGCATCCGCGAGCCGATCGCGACGGTGTTCGACGACGTTCATCACGCCATTCCAAAGAACGTCCATTTCGCCTCTCGCTGTCGCATGCTTGCGGCGGCAGCGCTCGGCTATGCGATCGACGGGCCGCCCCGATGGCGACTCGAGCCGCCGGCTGCTGCATCCGTTGTTCCCGGCCACCGCCATGCAGTCGTGCTGCATTCGACGTCGCGCGCGGACAAGCTGTGGCCGGAAGCCGATTGGCGCCGGCTGATCGCGATGCTGCAACAAGGCGGGGTTCGTGTGCTGCTGCCGTCGGGCAACGCCGTCGAACGTGAGCGAAGCAGTCGACTGATCGACGGCTTTGCCGATGCCCACGCGTGCGACCCGCTCACGCTTGCTGAGCTGGCGGCGTTGCTCGCCAAAGCCGACATCGTCGTCGGTATCGATACCGGCCTTACACATCTTGCGGCAGCGCTTCGCACACCGACAATCGCGCTGTTTACGTCGACCGATCCGGCGGGCGCCGGCGTAGCGATCGCCGGATCGCATACGCGCGACCTCGGCGGCAACGGTACCGTGCCATCGTTCGACGATGTGCGCACGGCCATGGCCGATCTCATCGCGCGCACATCGCGTTGCTGATGCCGCGCACGCTTTACACGCTGCTCTGGTACGCCGCGTCGCCGCTGATTCCGATCAGGCTTTGGTATCGCGGCCGTCGCGAGCCGCTGTATCGCGTGGCGATCGGCGAGCGATTCGGCGTTTACCGGACGCGGCTCGAACATCGACATGCAGGCACGATCTGGATTCACGCCGTGTCGCTGGGTGAAACGCGCGCCGTGGCGCCATTGATCGAGCGGATCGTTCGCGAGCGGCCCGACGTGGGCATCGTGCTGACGGCAATGACTGCCTCTGGCCGGGAAGCGGGGCGCGCGCTGTATGGCGATCGCGTGATGCAGGCGTGGTTGCCGTACGACCTTCCGTTCGCAATCGACGCGTTCCTCGATCGCTACAAGCCGTCGATCGGCTTGCTGATGGAGACCGAGCTGTGGCCGAACCTCGTCGCAGCCTGCGCGCGACGCGGCGTTCCTTTGCATCTGGTCAATGCGCGCATGTCCGCGCGATCGGCGGCCGGCTACGCGAAGTTCGGCGCGGTGACGCGCTCGATGCTGGCCTCGCTGGCCGGCGTCATTGCGCAGACCGACGACGACGCGCGACGGTTGCGCGATCTTGGCGCCGAAGACGTGGCCGTCGTCGGCAATCTCAAGTTCGATGTTGCAGTCCCCGAGGATATGCGCGCTCGAGGAGCGGCGCTGCGCGAACGGCTCGGCCGCGATCGACAGGTGTGGCTCGCGGCCTCGACGCGTGAAGGCGAGGAGGTCCTGCTGCTCGACACGATCGCGCGGGCGCCACGGTCGAGCGCGCTGCTGCTGCTCGTTCCGCGTCATCCGCAACGCTTCGATGATGTCGAGCGGCTGTTGCGCCAGCGCGGACTCGAGCACGTGCGCAAGTCGAGCGGTGAGCCGGTCGGCGCATCGACGCAGGTCGTGCTCGGCGACACGATGGGCGAGATGTTCGCCTACTGCGCGGCGGCGGATCTCGCCTTCGTCGGTGGAAGCCTGGTGCCGCTCGGCGGTCAGAATCTGATCGAGCCGATCGCTGTCGGCGTACCGGCGCTGGTCGGACCGCACACGTTCAATTTCGCGGACGCGACCGAACGCGCCATCGACGCGGGCGCAGCGATGCGCATTGCCGATGCCGAAAGTCTCCTGGCCGCCGTCGCTTCGCTGCTGGGCGACGCGAACGCGCGCGAGCGGATGCGATCAGCTGCACTCGGGTTCGTCGCGCAGCACCAGGGTGCCGCCGAGCGAACCTGGCAACGCATCGAACCAGCGCTCGCGAAGTCGTTGGCACCGCGCTAGCGCGCGATGCGGAGCGCGAACACTTCGACCGCCGCCGTCTTGCCCTTGACCTGCACTGGCCCCAGCGCTTCGACGGGGATGCGACCGCCGAGCGACTCGCACGTCGCGCGATCGATCAGTACCGGCCGTCGCTCGGTCTTCGTATGCGATTCGAGGCGCGCAGCGACGTTGACCACATCGCCGATGCACGTATAGGTCGCGCGGTCGATCGTGCCGGCATACCCCGCGACCATGTCACCGGACGCGATGCCGATGCCGATCGCGATCGGCGCCTTGCCGGCCGCCGTCCGTTCGACGTTGAACAGATCGATCGTCTCGATCATCTCGAGGGCCGATCGCACGGCGCTTTCGCAATGGTTCGGCAACGGCACGGGCGCGCCGAAGATCGCCATCAGCCCGTCGCCGATCATCGCGCTGACGATGCCGCCTTGCGCACCGATCGCATCGAACATCAGCGTGTAGAACGTGTTCAGCAGCTCGATCGTCGCCTCGGGGGACTGCGCCTCGGCGATCGTCGTGAAGCTGCGGATGTCGAGGAACATGACCGTCGCGTTCACGCGCTTGCCCCCCAATGCGAAGCCCGAGGCCTGCAGATCATCGGCAACTTCGCGCGTTGCGAAGCGCCGCACCAGCGCCTTCTGCTGATCGCGCAGCCGCTTCTTCTCGAGGCTGGCGCCAATGCGCGCCTTCAAGAGCACCGGGTTGACCGGCTTCGGCAGATAGTCCTCGGCGCCGAGCTCGATGCACCGGACGACGTTCTCGACGCCTTCGAGCGACGACGTGACGAGGACCGGCACGTCGCGCAGCTTGAGATCGCGTTTCATCTCGCTCAACACCTGGAAGCCGTCCACCTCCGGCATTTCCATGTCGAGCAGAACGAGATCGAATGGGTCGGCGCGCAGCATGTCGAGCGCGATGCGGCCGTTGGCTGCGACCGCCACCTTGTGCCCCTGCAGCTCAAGGCTTCGACTCAGGAGCAGACGATTGACCTTGTTGTCGTCGACGACCAGAAGCCGCGCCGCACCCGGTGCGAGATCAGGCATCGATCAGTCTCGCGAGCGTGCTAGCGACGCGTCGGTACTCGGCCGCCACGGCGTCGAGCGGGCCTGCATCACCTCGCGCAACGATGACGCCCGCGTCCTGCTCGAGCGTGCGAGCCATCGCGGCGAGGGGCGCCGCGCCGAATGTCTGGCCGTTTGACTTGAGGGAATGCGCGGCGCGACGGAACTCGTCGCGGTCGCCGGCGCGCAACGCATCGCGAAGCGTATCGAGCATCCGCGGCGCTTCCTCGAAGAAGGTTTTCACCAGATCGGCGACGAAGGCCGCGCCCGCCGCATCCTGGAGCGAACGGAACGTCGAGACATCGATCGTGTCATCAGCCATGCAGGCGATCCGAGCGCGCGGGCACGTTGCGCAGCGCCTCGACGAGCCGTTCGATGCGGATCGGCTTGGTCAGATAATCGTTCATGCCAGCGGCCAGACACATCTCGCGATCGCCCTGCATCGCATTGGCGGTCATCGCGACGATGTGCGGCCGGTCGCCGTTGCGCGTAGAGATCCGACGCGCGGCCTCGAGCCCGTCCATCTCCGGCATCTGCACGTCCATCAGCACGACGTCGTAGCGCTGGCGCTCGACCGATTCGACCGCTTCGATGCCGTTGCCCGCCACATCGGCGCGATAGCCCATCTGCTGCAGGAAACGCAGCGCGAGCTTCTGGTTCACGACGTTGTCCTCGGCGAGGAGGATGCGCAGCGGATGCGACGTGGCCATGTTCGGGTCGACGGTCCCCTTGGCCGTCACGCGCGCGACGGGCGCCGGTCGCTGCGACAACAACGTGGCAAGCGTGTCGAACAGTTGCGATTGACGGACCGGCTTGGCGAGGTACGCGGCAAACAGATCGCCGGCATTGCCTACTTCGCGACGGCCGAGCGAGCTGAACAACACGAGCGGCAGCGTCGGCCGCGTCGCACGGATGCGCCGCGCGAGCTCGACGCCGTCCATGTCAGGCATGTGCATGTCGAGGATTGCGAGATCGAACATGTGGCCGGCTTCGACGACGCGCAACGCGTCGTCCGGCGACGCGACCTCGCGCGGTTCCATGCCCCACTTGGCAGTCTGCAAGCCGAGGACGCGTCGGTTTGTGGCATTGTCGTCGACGATCAGCACGCGCCGGTTCTCGAACTGCGGCTGCACGCCGGCGTACTCCCGCCTTCGCTCCGGCGGTTCCTCCGCCACCGACACGCGGATCGTGAAGGCGAACGTCGCGCCGTTGCCCGGACCTTTGCTTTCCGCCCACATCCGCCCACCCATCAGGTGGGCGAGCCGGCGGCTGATCGCAAGACCAAGGCCCGTTCCGCCGTACTTGCGCGTCGTCGACGAATCAGCCTGCGAGAACGACTCGAACAGCCGCGCCATCTGCGCCTGTGACACACCAATGCCGGTGTCGCGCACACGGAACGTAAGCTCGACATCGCCACCGGCGAGCGGCTGTGCGCTGACCGTCAACACGACCTCGCCCGTTTCGGTGAACTTGACGGCGTTCGACAGCAGATTGAGCAGGATTTGTCGCAGCCGCGTGACGTCGCCGAGGATCGTTTGCGGCACGTCGCCCTCGAACAGGTAGGCGGTGTCGAGGCGCTTGTCGACGGCACGCGCGGTGACGAGATCGAGCGCGGACTCGACGCATTCGCGCAAATCGAACGGCTGTGACTCGATGTCCATCCGACCCGCCTCGATCTTCGAGAAGTCGAGGATGTCGTTGATGATGGTCAGCAGCGTGTCGCCGGAATCGCGGATCGTCGTCGCGTAGTCGCGCTGCTCGCCCGACAGCGGTGTGTCGAGCAAGAGTCCGCTCATGCCGATCACCGCGTTCATCGGCGTACGAATCTCGTGGCTCATCGTGGCGAGGAACGCGCTCTTCGCTTCGTTGGCGGCCTCGGCGGCCGTGCGCGCTTCCTCCGCCTGTCTGAACAGTCGCGCGTTCTGGATCGCGATCACGGCCTGATCCGCAAATGTCTGCAGAAGCGCGAGCTCCTTGTCGGTGAAAGGCTTCGGCGGTTGCCGGGCCACGCACAGCGACCCGATTCCTCGTCCTTCCCAGACCATCGGGGCCCACGCCGAGGAGTAGTTGCCGATAAGTTTCGCGATGCTCATAACCGTTGCGGGCGAATCCGGCGCCGCCATTGCATCGGGAATATGAATCGTCCGGCGCTCCGCGAGCACGCGCGCCGTAATCGTCTCCTCCACCGGCTTCGGTAACGTCCGCGTTACGGCGCCGATAGCCGACCCGCACCACGCTTCGACGTGCAGCTTGCCATCGTCGCCGAGAAGGAAGATGCCGAGCTGCTCGGTCGCGAACAGATGCCTGCCGGATGCGAGGATCTTGTCGAACACCGGGACCGTGTCGGCGACTGAGCTGCTGATCACCTGCAACACCTCGGCTGTCGCGGTCTGTTGCTCGAGCGCCTCTTTCGTCTCGTTGAACAGCCGCGCGTTCTCAATGGCAATCACCGCCTGGTCCGCGAAGGTCTGCGCAATTGCCTGTTCCTTGACGGTGAACCCGCCGACCACAGAACGCACCAGCACAAGCACGCCGAGGCACTCGCCGTCGCGCATCAGCGGCACATGCAACGATGCCCGGGTATGCGCCAAGCGCGGGATGCGCCGGACCATGTCGGGAATGTCGGCGACCGACCAGTCCGGGATGTGTAAAGCCGTCTTGCCGAGGATCACGCGCGCCGGCAAGCTGGTGTGCGCGTCGATCGGCATGCGCGTCGGCCCGTGGGTCTCTTCGAGCTCGCCGTGCGAGGCATTCGCTACCGGGTAGAAGTGCGTGGCGTCGTTGCGCAGCAGGCCGACAGCGTCAGTGTCGATCAGCCGGCTGGCAGTGCAGACGATGGCGTCGAACACCGGCTGTACATTCGTCGGCGAACTACTGATCACGCGCAGGATATCGGCGCTGGCCGACTGGCTCGCCAGCGCCTCCTGCGTTTCGTTGAACAGGCGCGCGTTCTGGATCGCGATGACCGCCTGATCGGCGAACGTCTTGAGCAGCGCGAGCTCCTTGTCGGTGAACGGTCGGGCAGGCTGGCGCAGCACGCAGAGCGAGCCGATGCCGCGATCTTCCCAGAGCATCGGCGCCCAGACGGCCGAAAAGTTTCCGATCAGGTCGATCATCCCTCGCATCCACGGCGGCAGATCGTTCATCGCGGCCGCATCGGGCGCATGCAGGACGCTGCGTTGATCCATCGCCCGGCTCGTGATCGTCTGCGCGAGCGGCATCGGCGACCACTGCGCGACCGTTGCCATCGCCGATCCGCGATGGGCAACGACGTGGGCCTGCTGGTCCTCACCTGCCAGAATGATGCTCAGCTGGTCGCAGCAAAAGAGCCGCTGGCAGCTGTCCAGGATCTTGTCGAACACCGGAGAAGCGTCCGACACCGAGGCGCTGATGACCTTCAGCACGTCGGCCGTCGCCGTCTGCTGCTCGAGCGCTTCGTTCGTCTCGTTGAACAGCCTGACGTTCTCGATCGCGATGACAGCCTGGTCGGCGAACGTCGAAAGCAGCTCGATTTGACGCGCATCGAACGGGCGTACCTCCTTGCGGTACAGCACGATGACGCCAACGAGCGCCCCGTGCTTGAGAAGCGGCACGCCAAGCCACGTACGAACGCCACCGATGCGCACGGTCTCGAGACGCATCGGGTCGTTCTCGCGGTATGCGGCATCGTTCAGCACGTCCTGAATGTGCACCGGTGCCAGTTCTTGCGCGACGCGTCCGAGTCCGGTCTTTGGACCCGCGCGCCGCGGCCGCTCGAACAGCGCCGCGAACGCCGGATCCGGGATGCGTGTCGCTCTCGCCTTGAAATGCTCGCCGTCGTAACCGAAGAGAATGCCCATCTCGGCTTCGCAAAGCTGCGTCGACTTTTCGAGGATTGCGTCGAACACCGGGCCTGCGTCGGTCGGCGATCGCGACATCGAACGAAGGATTTGTGCCGTAGCGGTCTGCTGTTCCAGCGCTTCCTTGGTCTCGTTGAATAGCCGCACGTTCTCGATCGCGATCACGGCCTGTTCGGCAAAAGTCGTCAGCAGCTCGGCCTCATGTGCCCCGTACTCGCCGGTCGCGGCGCGACCCACGACGATTGCGCCGATGACGCGGCCTTGGCGCAGCATCGGCACGCCGAGCGCGGCACGAAACGCCGCCTTGCGCGCTGCCTCGGCGAGCGTGTTTTCTTGCAGGGCGAGCAAGTCCGCAACGTTGTGAATCTTGCCGGTGGAAATGACGCGCGCGGTGAATCCATGGCCCCCGGGCCGCATCGGGAAGTGCGCCGCGAGGGCCCGCACGCCTTCCGCTGAGATGCCGCGGCTGCAACCCATGCGGATCCACTCACCGTCGAAGGTGAACACGAAGCCGTAATCGGAACGCGTCAGTGCCATCCCGTTCTCGGCGATCGCCTCGAACACCGGCCCGGTGCTGGTCGGGGAGGCCGAAATCGCGCGCAGGATCTCGGCGGTGGCAGTCTGCTTCTCGAGCGCCTCCTTGGTCTCGTTGAACAGCCGCACGTTCTCGATCGCGATCAC
>DATLNR010000050.1:0-15981 GCA_035536655.1 Casimicrobiaceae bacterium | reverse complement strand
TCTCGGGGATGCCCTGGAAGCTTCGCACGCGGCTCGTCCACGCGAGCCAGCTGCCGAACGTGATCGCGTAGAGCAGGAACACGCCGATGATCAGATAGTTGACCATGCGGCACAACGTCCTGAGCTTGTCGGGCAGCCGGCTGACGACGATCTCGATCGCCATCAGGCTGTCCCTGCGCCACGCGATATCGGCGCAGAGAAAGCACGCCCACGCGAAGAACGCGGTTGCGAAGTCGGTGCTCCAGTTGAGCGGATGGCCGAGCACGCGCGCCACGGCGCCAACGAAGATCAACGCGACCATCGCGACGAGCAACGCGGCGGCAACCGTCGCCTCCGCCGCGATGACCCGTCGATACAGCCTTCCGAACAAGCTATTTCTTCCCGATCTCCTTGTGCACCTGGTCCTTCGCCGCCGAGATCTTCAGCACTTCGTACGCTTTTTCGCCCGCCTTGCGAAACGCCGCGAGGTCGACATCCTTCACGATCGTCATCCCCCGATCCTTGAGCTGCTGCTCGACCTCGGCTTCGAGCTTGAAGATCTGCTTCGACGTCGCCTCCCCTGCCTTCTCGCACTCCTCGACCAGCGCGACCTGGTAGTCCTTCGGCAGGCCGTCGAACCACTTCGCGCTGACCACCTCGAAGTTGATCAGCATGATGTGCCGCGTCTCGTTCGCGAACTTCAGCACCTCGAAGAACTTCCCGCCCGGAATGTTGTTGTAGACGAGTTCGACGCCGTCGATCGCCTTTTGCTGCAGCCCGGGGTACATCTCGCCGAACGCCATCGCCACCGGCGTCGCGCCGAGCGCGCGGATCGACTCCTGCCAGATCGGCGCCGGGGGCGTGCGGATGCGCAGTCCCTTCAGATCGTCGGGCTTGCGCACCGGCTTGTTGGTGAAGAAATGACGGTAGCCCTGCACCCAGTTGAAGCACACGACCTTGAATCCGAACTTCGTGGCAAGCTCCTCCTGCCATTTGATGACGGTCGGCGACTTGCGCAGCTTCGCCACGTCCTCGAGCGACTCGGCGAAGTACGGACCGTTCATTACGGCGATGCCGGGCACGTAGTTGCCCATGCGCGCGGAATCGGTGTTTTGACCGATGTTCGCGCCCTGGCGGATCTGCTCGAGGATGTCCTCTTCCTTGCCGAGCTGCGCGCTATGGAAAACTTCCATCTTGAGACCGCCATTCGTGCGGGCCTCGACCGCCTTCGCCCAATTCATGAAGCCTTCGTGGTAGGGCTCCTTCGGACCGAGCACATGGTTGAACTTCAGCGAATGCTGCGCGTGCGCCAGCGTACCGGCGAGCGCGAACGCTACGAGGATCACGAGTCTCATTGGCCTTACTCCTCCTTGATAGAGCCGCGCCTATCGTAGCGGAAATCTCGCCGGTCGGCCCGGTGTCCGTCACGCATTCATAATGCGGGTCGGCCCTGGCGTCGAAGCACTCCATGCACGCTTACCGCTTTGCAAGCCTTCTTGCCCTCCTCGTATCGGCCCTGTCGACGCTTACGCCGGCGTCGGCAGCCGACGCACCCTCCCCAATCGACGCTAACATCGTGCAACTCGTCCGCGAGATCTCGCGCGAGCGCCTGGAATCGCATGTCCGAACGCTGGCCGGCTTCGGCACGCGCCATACGCTCTCGGCGACCGACGATCCGAAACGCGGGATCGGCGCCGCGCGCCGCTGGATCCGCGACACGTTGCAACGCTGCGGCAGCGAAGGCGGCGGGCGTCTGACGGTCGAGTTCGATGCGTTCGATCAGGCACCGACACCGCGCGTGCCGGAACCGACGACGATCGTCAACGTCGTCGCGACGCTCGAAGGTTCGGACGCCGGCGAGAAGCCGCGCACGCTGGTCGTGTCAGGCCATTACGACTCGATGTGCAGCAATGTGATGAATCGCACGTGCGATGCACCCGGCGCCAACGACGACGCGTCGGGGACGGCCGTGGTGATCGAGCTTGCCTGCACGATGGCGAAGCGCCGATTCCCCGCGACGTTGGTTTTCATGGCCGTCGCCGGCGAAGAGCAAGGCCTGCTCGGCGCCGCGCATTGGGCACGGCGCGCCCGCGAGCGCAACCTCGATGTCGAGGCGATGATCACCAACGATATCGTCGGTAATGCGCACGACGAGTCGGGTCGCCGTGACGCTTCGTATATTCGGCTCTTCGCGCAAGGCGTCCCGGCGACGAAGGAGCTCTCCGAAGAATGGCAACGGCGCCTGGAAACCGGCGGTGAGAACGATTCGCCGTCGCGCGCGCTCGCCCGCGCGATCCGCGAGGCGGCCGCGCTGTATGTTCCGGATCTCGCCGTCAGGATCGTCTATCGGCGCGACCGCTATCTGCGCGGCGGCGACCACATTCCATTCCTCGCGCAAGGCTACGCCGCCGTTCGCTTCACCGAAGCGCGCGAGGATTACCGCCGCCAGCATCAGGACGTCCGCATCGTCGATGGCGTGCAGTATGGCGACTTGCCCGAGTTCGTCGACTATGGATACCTTGCCAACGTCGCACGCGTGAACGCTGCCGCATTGGCGACACTTGCGCGCGCGCCCGCGGCTCCATCAGGCGTGCGCATCGAAACCTTGCGACTCGAAAACGCGACGACGCTGTCCTGGCTCGCAAATGCGCAAGCGAACCTGGCCGGTTACGAGATCGTCTGGCGCGAAACGACGGTGCCGCTGTGGCAGGGTTCGCAGTTCGTCGGCAACGTGACCCGCGCGACAGTCCCTTTGTCCAAGGACGATTATCTGTTCTCGGTTCGTGCGGTGAGCAACGACGGCCATCGCAGCGCCGCGACGTATCCGATGACGTTGCGCAGTCCTGTTCCGCCGCCAGCGATGTGATGCGCGCGGCCGGGCAGGTATCGCTGGACGATCAAGACAACGTCGTCGGGCTGAAGCGGAAGCGGCGGAGGGGATGAGTTCGATCGGCTGGGCGCACAGGAAGCGGTCAACGAAGCGCGCACGGGAAGCACCGCAGTACCATTCCCGCTCCGACCGTGTTTCTACGGAGCTCTCGATGCGCGTCAACCCGTGCCGCTTGACCGCGGTCGTTGTGTTTGCGTCCGCAGTGGCGCTCCCCGGCTGTTCAACGCCCGACGAGCGCTCGCGCTCGGGCGCTGCGTTCGCCGATCTCGTCGTGATCAACGCCAACGTCCTCACCGTCGACGACCGCTTCTCGAAGGCGCAGGCGTTCTCCGTCGTCGCAGGCAGGTTCGGGGCGGTTGGCGACGCAGCCGCCATTCGTCGTTACGCCGGCCCGTCGACGCGGGTCATCGACGCCGGCGGACGAACCGTCATCCCCGGCCTTGCCGATGGACATCTGCACAACGCCGGCGGCGGCCCGGGCGTGGATCTTTCACGCGTGCGCACGCTCGACGATCTGCTCGCAAAAGTCGCCGAGCGCATCGCAGTGTCGAAGCCCGGTGAGCTCGTCGTCAGCAATAACGACTGGCACGAGGCGCAGCTCAAGGAGCAACGGCTTCCGCTGAGACGCGACCTGGATCGCATCGCACCGAACAATCCGGTGGTGCTGGTCCGCGGCGGCCACCAGTTCATCGTCAACTCGGCCGCATTGTCGCGATGGAACATCACGAAGGACACGCCGGTCCCGGCGGGTGGCGCAATCCCGCGTTACTCCGACGACGAATTGAACGGCGAGCTCGTCAACAACGCACGACAGCTCGTTGCGCTGCCCCCGCCCGCACAGTTGCGGCGTGAGGATCTGACTGCGATGGTGCGCAAGCTCCATCGCGCCGGATTGACCAGCATTCGCGTGCCGGGCAATCCCAATCCCGCGGCCGAATGGACGCTATGGAAGGAGCTCAAGGACCGAGGGGAGCTCGACATCCGAGTGAACTTCCTGTTCCGCATTTACGACTTCACCGATGCTGCGAAGGTCCGCGCGCAAGTCGAGAGCTGGAACGTGAAGCCCGACGAAGGCGACGAGTGGCTGCGGGTCGGCGGCATCAAGACGCTGGTCGACGGCGGCTTCGAAGGGGGATGGATGCGCGAGCCGTATCTCGAGCCTTACGGCCGCGGCGGCACGTATCGCGGCATCAACGTCGTACCGCAGCGCATGTATCTGCCGGTCATCAGCGAGCTGAATCGGATGGGATGGCGCGTGACGACGCACGTCGTCGGCGATGCGGCGATCGACATGGTGCTCGACAGCTACGAGAAAGTGAATGCGGAAACGCCGATCTCCGGAAGGCGCTGGATGCTCGAGCATGCGTTCATCGCGCGCCCGGATCACTTTCCGCGCATGAAGGCGCTGGGCCTTCAGCTCGCTGTGCAGAACCATCTGTATCTTGCCGGCCCGAGCCTCGTGAAGTACTGGGGACCCGAGCGCGCGGCGCGGACCACGCCGGTTCGCGACTTCCTCGAACAGGGATTCGTCGTCGCCGGCGGCACCGATTCGCCGGTCATCCCGTACCCGCCGATGTGGGCGTTCTATCACTTCGTGACGCGGGGAACGATTTCCGCCGGACCGCTCGGGCTCGATCAACGCATCTCGCGCGAAGCCGCGCTGCGGCTTTTCACGAGCGACTATGCGCGCTTCACCGGCGAGGAGCGCATCAAGGGATCGATCGCCGTCGGCAAAGTGGCGGACTTCGTCGTGCTGTCGGACGATCCGATGACCGTGGCCGACGATCGCATCGAAGGGATCGAGGCGCTGCTGACGGCGGTAGGCGGCAAGGTCGTCTTTGCAAAGGACGGCGTGCGGCTGTAGGAAACGCCGTGGCGTGCAGTGGGGCTACCGACGAATGGTGGAGGAATCCATGGCGCTTCGCACCCACGCGACAAAGCGCTCGCAGTCGAACTCCTGCGGCACGAAGACGCCGTGCTCGAATCGGCGGCACTTGATGCCCTGCTGCTGCCACTCGCAGTTGCGCGCATCCTGGCGGTTGGTGATATCCCATAGCGCGACGTAATGCTCGAGATCGGCCTCGGCGAGCGGCAGATGCTGCGGTTCGAACAGCCAGTCGTAGACGATGCGCACGCTTTCCGGACCGGTCGGGAACATCAGGTGCGCGTTGACGTAGTCGGGGTGGACGTTGAGAAACAAGTTCGGCGGCAGCATCGCCGGCGTGTAGAGCCGACCCCTCTCCGCGTCGCTCAAACCGGAGAACGGGGGAAGGCGCGCGCTGCCGTCGAGCGTCAATGTCTGCGCGCCGGCCCTGTACTCCGGCGTCGCCTCCGCAATCGCAACGCCGTTTGCATCGCGCCGCAGGCCCCATGCTCCGGCATCGCGATACGCCGTCACGATGCGACAAAGCTCCGGATGGACCGGGGGACAGTGGAAGCACTCGGCGAAGTTCTCGGCGACGAGCTTCCAGTTCGCCTGCACGTCGGCAACGATGCGCTTGCCGACTTTCAATCGCTCGAAAGCGTAGTTCGCGAACCGGCTCACGCCATCGCCCAGCGCCTCCGTCAGCGGAACCGCCCGGTCCTCACCCAGATTGAGGAAAACGAATCCGCCCCAGCGTTCGACGGCCACGTCGAACAGCGAGTAGGCGCCGGCATCGAAGTCCGGCGTCGGCATGCGTCGCGGCGTCGCGATCAGTCGGCCATCGAGATCGTAGGTCCACGCGTGATAGGGGCATACGATGCGCGCGCGCTCGAATCGGCCGTGGTCTGCGGTGCACAGGATCGATCCGCGATGGCGGCACGTATTGTGGAACGCGACAATCTCGCTCCGATCGTTGCGCAACACGACGATCGACTGCGTGGCGATGCGTACGAGCCGCCAGTCGCCCGGCTGGCTGATCTCGTCTTCGCGGCAAACGGCGATCCAATGCCGATACCAGAGTGCTTCGAGCTCACGCGCGTAGTGCGTTGCATCGTAGTACCAGGACGCGGGCAATCCGCGGCCAAGTCGTTGCAGCGGTTCGCGACTCGGGCTGCCAATGTCGGGTGGCGTCGAAGCGGTTGTCAGTCGGGAAGGGCCGCCCCGACCGACTGACTGCGCCCCCTCGGGCGGCAGCGAGCCGGGCGAGCGTGGGGGTCGTTTCATCCGGAAACCTCGAGGCCGAGAAACATACGCATGCGGTCCAGTTCCGCGTCGAGCTCGCGTCTGAAAATCGGATCGGTCGGCGCGGCGCCCGCGCAATAGCCGATGTCGGCGTCGAGCATACCGTTTCGCACCGTCAAGTTGCCCCAGCCGATGACGTCGTCACGCCACAGCAGTGGTAGCGCGTAGTAACCGAGCTTGCGCTTCGCAACTGGCGTGTACGCCTCGAAGCGATAGGTCCAATTCCAGAACAAATCGAATCGACGTCGATCCCAGACGACCGGATCGAACGGGGCAAGCAGGCGCACCGCATGCTTCACGACGGCACGCTCCGCGTTCTCGACTCGGGGCCAACACCAGACGGTGCCGTCGACCCGCGCATGCGCCAGACGATCGCGCGCACGAGCGATTGCAGCCGTCAGTTCCCGTCGCCACTGCGGCGCGGCGTAGCGCAAGCGGCGCACAAGATGCAATAGCGTCGTCGACGGCAAAGGCGCGTACAGTCGCACAACGACGTCGACAAGCGCGTCGAGCCGCTCGCGACGTCCAGCGGCATCGACGTTTTGAACGGCATGTTCGTACGACGCATACGTGCGAACGCCGGCGCTCCTCCGAACCACGCGCAGCAAGCCGCGATAGTGCATGTCGTCGAGCAATTGCGTCGTTGCATTCGACGATCCTCCCCAGTAGTTCGTCACCGCTCCGTGCGCAAAATGCGCATCGACCTCGCGGGGGTGCACGACGCCACGCTCGCGCACGAAATCGAGAACCGCCTGGGCACGCGCTCGGCGCGTGGGCGACCAGCGCGAAAAGTTCGATCGCGGGTGCATCAATGCGTGAAGGCGGTCCGTAACGAAGCCGTAATTCACGAAGACATCCTCGTGCACGCCGACGTCCGCATAGCGGCGCTCGAGATCGCCCGCCCGATAGCCCTTCACGCGGGGGCGCAGGATCAAGTCCTGTGCGCGCGCCGGCGCGCGGATCGGGTCGGCCTGCACGAACGCAAGCCGCTCGAAGGCCGCCTCGAGCGTCGTTGGCGGGAACAGGCTTCGCGCGACCGCGTAGCGCCGGAGTTGCGGCAATCCGAGGGACATCGCTACGATGATCGCAAATTGCGCGGACGCCGGCCGGCTATGGTATGAACGGCGGAAGAGTCCGGCGCACCTTAACCGGCACGGGATCAGGCGAAGGGGCGAGCATGGCCAACGAAGCGACAACGATGATCGGCTGCCGGCCCACGGGCCCGGGCGTGCATTCGGTGAACCAGGTGGTGTTCAGCGTCCCCGACTTGAGCGACGCGCGGCGCTTCTATGACGCGTTCGGCCTCGAAGCTCGGGCGAACGGCGCGCAACTCGATCTGTACTCGTCGGATTCGACGCATTGCTGGGTGTCGATCCATCAAGGTAACGCGAAGCGGCTCGAGTACGTGAGCTTCGGCATTTTCGCCCAGGACGAGGCGCGGTTTCGCGAGCTCGTCGGGCAGCGGGGGCTCGGTTGCGCGCCGCATCGGTTGAGCGACGGCAAGGGCGTGTGGCTGCGCGATCCGGACGGTGTCGCGTTGCAACTGGTGGTCGCGTCGAAGGTAAGCCCCACGGAGAAGGCAAAGCCATCGCCGGTGCTCGACGTTCCGCGCGGCAAGGGCGCCGCCCCTGCGCGAAGCCGCGCGGAGAAAGTCAGGCCGCGGCATTTGTCGCATGTGCTGCGCTTCACCCCGGACGTGCCGCGCATGGTGGCGTTCTGTCGCGACGTGCTTGGCCTGTGCCTGTCGGATCACTCCGGCGACGTCATCGCGTTCACGCACAGCGTCCACGGCAGCGATCACCATCTGCTCGCGTTTGCCAAGTCGAATGCGCCCGGTTTGCATCACACGAGCTGGGATGTCGGCAGCCTCGACGAGGTCGGGCGCGGCAGCGAGCAGATGCGCAACGCCGGATACACCGAAGGATGGGGTGTCGGACGCCATGTCGTCGGCTCGAACTACTTCTATTACGCGCGCGATCCGTGGGGAAGCTGGGTCGAGTACTCGTTCGACATCGACCACATTCCCGCGGGGCTCGAATGGCCGGCGATGGACCATCCGCCGGAGGATTCGTTCTACGTGTGGGGGCCGCCGCCGCATCCGGAGTTCATCGTGAATCACGAGGCGCCGGCTTAAGGCCGCTCGAGCGGAACGCTTGCGGTCAGGCCTGCACAACCTCTTCTTCCGCAAGCGCCGTCGCGACCGCCTCGTCGACGTTGTCGAGAAACACGAAGCGAAGCTGCTCGCGTGCCTCGGCGGGCACTTCGTCCAGGTCTCGGCGATTGCGCGCCGGCAGCATCACCGTCTTGATGCCCGCGCGTAGCGCTGCCAGCACCTTCTCCTTGACGCCGCCGATCGGCAGCACGAGCCCGCGCAGGCTGATCTCGCCCGTCATCGCCGTATCGGTGCGCACCGGACGACCGGTCAGCAACGAGGCGAGCGCGATGAACATCGCAACGCCTGCGCTCGGCCCGTCCTTCGGCGTCGCGCCTGCGGGAACGTGCACGTGCACGTCCGATTTCTCGAGACCGTTGGGCTCGATGCCGAGCGAGCGCGAGTGCGCCTTGACCAGCGACAACGCGGCCTGCGCGCTTTCCTTCATCACCTCGCCGAGCTGACCGGTCAGGATCAGCTTGCCCGAGCCGGGCGTTCGGGCGGCTTCGATGAACAGGATGTCGCCGCCAACCGGCGTCCAGGCAAGGCCGGTTGCAACGCCCGGAATCCCGGCGCGCATCGCAACCTCGGCTTCGTACTTGCGCGGTCCGAGAATCGTCGCGATGTCGTCGGCATCGACGCGCATGTGCGATTCGCGACCTTCCGCAACGCGTACGGCGACATAGCGCAGCACATTGCCGATCTCGCGCTCGAGATTGCGCACGCCGGCCTCGCGTGTGTAGTCGTGCACGATTGTGAGCAGCGCATCGTCCGTGACGTCGACCTGGTCCGCAGTGAGCCCGCTTGCGGTGAGCTGGCGCCCGAGCAAGTAGCGGCGCGCGATCGCAAGCTTCTCCTGCGCCGTATAGCCGCGCAGCTCGATCACTTCCATCCGGTCACGCAACGGTCCCGGAATCGTCTCGAGCACGTTCGCCGTGCAGATGAACATCACGCCCGACAGATCGAACGGAACCGCGAGGTAGTTATCGCGAAACGTCGAGTTCTGCTCCGGGTCGAGGACTTCGAGGAGCGCGGAGGCCGGGTCGCCGTGGAAGCCGCCCGCGCCGAGCTTGTCGACCTCGTCGAGCATCAGGACGCAATTGCGTGTGCCGACCTTGCGCAGGCTCTGGATGATGTTGCCGGGCAGCGCACCGATGTACGTGCGGCGGTGGCCGCGAATCTCGGCTTCGTCGTGCACGCCGCCGAGACTGACGCGCGCGAACTTGCGGCCGGTCGCCTTGGCGATGCTCTGGCCGAGCGACGTCTTGCCGACACCAGGCGGGCCGACGAAGCACAGGATCGGACTGCGCCCGTTCGGGTTGAGCTTGCGTACGGCGAGGTGCTCGAGGATGCGGCGCTTGATCTTCTCGAGCCCGAAATGATCGTCGTCGAGGACGCGGCGCGCTTCGGCGACGTCGATCCCGCTCTGCGCGTCGGCCTTCCACGGCAGCTCGACCATCCACTCGAGATAGTTGCGCAGCATCGAGTACTCGCCGGCCGCCTCGGGCATCCGCTCGAGGCGCTTCAGCTCTTTGCGGACCTGCTTGTCGACCTCCTCGGGCATCTTCGCTTCGGTGATCTGCCGCTCGAGTTCGGCAATCTCGGCGCCGCCCTCCTCGTCTTCGCCGAGCTCCTTCTGAATCGCGCGCATCTGCTCGCGCAGCAGGTGCTTGCGGTTCGCGTCGCCGATCGACTCGCGCGTCTTCGCGTCGATGTCGCGCGACACTTTGAGCACTTCGATGCGATGCGCGATGTGAGCGAGCAGCGTATCGAGCCGCGCCTTCAGGTCAAATGTCTCGAGCAGCACCTGCTTCTCGGGGGCGGCCAGCTCCATCATGCCCGCGACGAAATCCGCGAGCTGCGTCGGGCTGTCGAACGCCTCGAATGCAGAAAGCACTTCTTCGGGAATCTGCGGCAGGAGTTGCAGAATCTCGAGCGCGCGCTCCTTCAGGATCCGCCCCCTGCCCTCGATCTCGGCATCGATCGGCTGCTCGGCGTCGATCAATTGCACGCGAGCGACGGTGAACGGATAGCCTTCGAGGAACTGCAGCACACGGAAACGTTGCAAGCCCTTGCAGATCGCGTGATGCGAGCCGTCCGGCGCGGTGACGTAGCGCAGAACCGTCGCGCTCGTGCCGACCCAGTGCAGGTCGTCGGGTTGCGGCTCCTCGACGTCCGGGTTGCGCTGCAACAGCACGCCGAGCATCCTTTGCTGCCGCACCGCTTGTTGCGCGGCGGCACGCGAACGCTCGCGGCCCACGGTCAGAGGCAACACGACGCCCGGAAAGAGCACGACGTTACGCACCGGAAGGATGATCATCGCGTCGTCCGGAAGCTGACGCTGCAGCGCACCGTCTCCACGACTCGACATCGCGTTCGCGTCGAGCGCGTCGATCGCCGGCGCGACGGGCACGGGACGCAAGGTTTCGGCAGCACTCATTCGATCAGTTCTCACGTCTTCTTCAAACGAACGATCAGGCATCCGAGTGAAAGCTCCGGCGTCTCGAGAATCAGCGGCGTTGCGGGCAGCACGAGGCGCCGCTCGAAGCGCCCATACGGGATCTCGAGCCGCCGCACGGCATGCCCGGTTCCCGTCAACGGCAGCGGTCGCTCTGCTGCGATCGACAGCACGCCCGCGTCGCGGCTTACGGTCACCCGCTCGGCCACCACGCCCGGCATCGCAACGACGATGACGATCTCGCGGTCATCCTCGAACACGTCGACCGGCGGTTCCCACGTCGTTTGTGTGGTCGCCGAACCCGCCAGGCGGAAGAACTGGCGATGCATGCGCTCGGCCTGCGCGATCAGGTCGCACGCCTGCGCCCACATCCAATCGGTCGGATCAGGTCGCCGGTACATGGGTTTCGATGAATTTCATGATCTGCGGCAAGCCGATCGCGCCGGATTGCCGCGCCACTTCGCGGCCGTCGACGAACGCGATCAGCGTCGGAATGCTACGGATGGCGAAACGGCCGGCGATCTCCGGCTCCGCCTCGGTGTCGAGCTTGGCGAGCCGAACCCGCGGCGCCGCCTTTGCGGCGGCCTGCTCGAACGCCGGCGCCATCGTTCGACAAGGGCCGCACCAATCCGCCCAGAAATCGACGATAAGCGGAGGGCTCGCGGGCGCAATATGACGGTCGAAGTCCGTCTTCGAAAGCGTGAAAGGCCGAGTGACCGCAAGCGGCTGCTTGCAGTTACCGCAATTTCCGCCTTCCGCGAGTCGATGGCGCGGAACGCGGTTCAGCGCGTTGCACGCAAGACAGGCGACGTGTAGATCATCGGCCACGACCGAGCTCCTAGCGGGGGAACGCGTCCGCGCCGACAGGCGACGGCATCGTCCTTCAACTATGCGGCCGTGGCAGTCCGTTTCAAGCCGCCCTGCTGCGTACACCGCCGGGAGTCTCGATGCCTGCGTCGTCAGGCGAGCGTCGTTCGACCGGGATGGCCGCGCCGCTGGAGCTGCGTATCAAGGCGAGGATAGACGCGACGGGCGTTGCCTTCGAAGATCCGATACCGATCCGCGTCCGACAAGACGTCGAGCTGATCGACATAGCGCTTGGTGTCGTCGTAGTGGTGTCCGGTCGTCGGATCGATGCCCTTGACCGCCCCGAGCATCTCGGAGGCAAACAGGATGTTGTCGACGGGAATGACCTTGGCGAGCAGCTCGATGCCCGGAAGGTGATAGACGCACGTGTCGAAGAACACGTTCGTGAGCAGGTGCTCGGAAAGGAGCGGCTTCTTCATCTCCTGCGCAAGTCCGCGATAGCGACCCCAGTGGAACGGCACCGCGCCGCCGCCATGCGGTATCACGAACTTGAGCGTCGGGAAGTCGCGAAACAGATCGCCTTGCAACAGCTGCATGAAGGCGGTCGTGTCGGCATTGATGTAGTGCGCGCCGGTGTGATGGATATTCGGATTGCACGACGACGTCACATGAATCATCGCCGGCACGTCGAGCTCGCACAGCTTCTCGTAGAGCGGATACCATTGCCGATCGGTAAGGGGCGGACCGGTCCAGTAGCCGCCGCTTGCGTCGGGATTCAGGTTAACGCCGACGAAGCCCAGCTCGTTCACGATGCGCGTGAGCTCGGCGATCGACCGCGCGGGCGGCGCGAGCGGATGCTGCGGCAGCTGACCGACGGCGGCGAAGTTGTCCGGCAGCAACGTGCAAATGCGGTGAATCAGGTCGTTGCAGATGCGCGTCCATTCGACGGAAACCGCTTCGGTGCCGACGTGATGCGCCATGCCGGCCGCGCGCGGCGAGAAGATCGTCAGGTCGCTGCCCCGCTCGCGTTGCATCGCAAGCTGCGGCTGTACGCTTGCGACGAGTTCTTCGTCGCTGATGCGAAGATCGTTCCGCGTCGCGCGGCGTGTAGCGTCGGCGAGCGCCGCGAGCTGGCGGTCGCGGAATGCGTGCAGCGCCGGCGGCTCGGTCGGGGAGTGACCGTGGATGTCGATGATCATCGCGCTAGGGACGCGATCGCGGTATCGGTCGATGCGCTTCGCATCATCATCGCGCACTACAGCGTTTCGTCGCCGCCGAGCGCGCCGGCGGCGCGCAACGCTCCGTCGAGCCATTTCGGCCGCAAATCGCGCCCCGACCGGATGTCGTCGAAGCGCAACTTTTCGTCGGCGACTTTCCTCTCGGCGAGCTCGACAAGCGATGCCGCCTTTTCGCGCTCGACGACGACGACGCCGTCGGCGTCGCCGATCACGAGATCGCCGGGCTGCACGGCGACGCCGCCGCACGAGATCGGATGATTGATGCGGCCCGGAACGAACTTCGTCGGCCCGTTCGGATTGGCGCCGATGGCGAACACGGGAAAGCCCAGCGCGCGCAATTCGTCGCTGTCGCGCACGGCGCCGTCAAGGACGACGCCGGCAAGGCCCAACTCGCGACACGTGCTCATCATGATCGCGCCCATCAACGCGCAGCTGCGGTCTGCCTTTCCGTCGACGACGAGGACGTCGCCCGGCTGCGCGAGCGCAAGCGCCGCGTGGATCATCAGGTTGTCGCCCGCGCGCACTTCGACGGTGAGCGCCGGTCCGGCAACGCGCATCGACGGGGCAAGCGGCGCGACACGGCCGTCGAGCGTTCCGCGCCGGCCGGCGACGTCGGCGACGATCGACGCAGCAAACACGGACATCCGCTGCACGATGTCCGGCGCGATGCGCACGACATCACGTCGAATGTCGGGAATTCGAGCGCTTGTCATCGTGTCGATCCTTTGATTTCGTTTGCGGCCAGGAAGGTGAGCAGCGTCTCCGGCATTGTGCTCTCGGTTTGCGATTCGACGGCGGCGTCCCAGTACTGCGCGAGCGGCAGGCACTCGAACAGGTATCTTGCCGCCGTTGTCGCGTGCGATTCGTCGTTGCCCGGCACGACCAGCGCCGGCAGTTGCAGCCACAACAAGTCCTCGGCGTCGGCGCCGGCGCGGTGTCGCGATCGAAGCGCGACGCGAAGTGCTGCAGAGGCCGCCGTGTCGTTCCATTTGACGAAGTCGCGCACGATCGCCGCGGCGTCCTGAACCGAGTTGTCCCACTCGTTACCTCGCGCCGTTTGCTCGCGTCCCTGCGAAAGGCGCTCGCCGGATTCGCGGCGACCTAGTCGACGTCGAGCATCTTGAAGACGTCGACGATAATCCGAGCCGGAGCGCGGAATCACGATGTCGCCTGGCACGCGATCGCTCCTGGCATCGCCGTCACGCGACGCCGTGCGTGCTGCGCCTTCTCGGCGGGCTTGGCGGCGTCCTGCGCGGATGCGCTGGCGCGCCGCTCACCGCGGCGGGGGGTTGCGCCGGCTGCTGCCGCGCTTTTGAGAAAGGTCCGGCGGTTCAACCTTCCGCCGCAACGCTGGCGTCGCGATCGTTTGGCATGTCATTGCGCCGGCCGATTGGATGGCTCCATCAGTCCCGTATCGCTCGAATGCTATGCAAATTCCGATATGCGCGCCCTCGTTCCGCCTCGAGGAACTGCGGCTCCGGCGCGCCGCGCACTCCACGTTGACGATTCGCTTGGCGATGGCAAGAATGCCGAGCGATGAGATCGCTCGACCAACGGGGCGCGCGGTTCGACTCGTCGATCACGAACACACGAACAGGAGGATGCAATGCACATCACGATGCGAAGGACGGCGCTCGCAATGGCCGGTATGGCTGTGGTCGGTTGCGCTGGCATGCAAGCGTCGGCGCCCGGCCCGACGACGATGACGTTTTTCGTGACCAGCGTCGGACCCGGCAAGGGGGCCGACCTCGGCGGCCTCGAAGGCGCCGACCAGCACTGCGCGTCGCTCGCGAAGGCGGCCGGTGCAGGAGATCGCAACTGGCGAGCGTACTTGAGCACACAAGCCGGCGCGTTGAACGATCCCAAGTTCGTCAACGCCCGCGATCGCATCGGCGCCGGTCCGTGGCAGAACGCCAAGGGCGTGGTCATTGCGAAGAGCATCGACGATCTGCATTCGCCGAACAACAATCTGACGAAGGACACCGCGGTGGATGAGCGCGGCCAGATGGTGAACGGCCGCACGGAAAAGCCGAACAAGCACGACATCCTGACCGGCTCGCGACCCGACGGCACCGCCTTTCCGGGTGCGCCGTTCTTCGACATGACGTGCGGCAACTGGACCAAGGGCGGGAACGAAGGATCGGCGATGACCGGACATCACGATCGCGCGGGTCCGATCGCGAGCTCGTGGGCGACGTCGTGGAATTCGGCGCATCCGACGCGCGGATGCGATCCGGAAACACTGCGCAGCACGGGTGGTGACGGGTTGCTCTACTGCTTCGCTGCGAAGTGACGAACGACGATTGCGTCGCCGATTTTCATTACGCTCGGTTCGCGCGATTCAAGACGATGTCATATTCGGCGCCGCGATCGTCAACAAAATCGACATCCATTCGGAAATTTTTCGTTAAGACGTCACCGTCGATCGGTTTCGATGCGCCGCGCGCGTGCGGATTGTGTATCTTGGCGTTGTTGTTCTCGGCGCACGAGGATCGCAATGACGGCGGCGGCGTTCGGAGAAGATACGCGGATGCGCATGGAAGCTTTGCGCCGGCAGCATCGGCTTGCGCCGCGCAACCCACCGACCGAAACCATCGACGGCGTGACGGTACGAAAGCTGCGCGGGGCAACCGAGTATCGCGGTCGACGCGAACAACTTCTGGAATCGTGTCTGGTGCTTCCCGAGTGGCTGCCCGGTGAACGCATCGCGGGCCAGCGCACGCGCGCGACGTTACGCGCGCGGGACGGTGGACGTGACGTGCTCGCGCGTCGACTCGACGATGGGCGCATCTGCGTGCTCGTCATCCACACTCCCCTCGAACGAGCGACACAGGACAGGTTTGCGTTCGAGCGGTTTTTGCGGAAGCTTTTGACGCGGCCGCGGCGGTAGACTACCGATTCCGGCTTGTCGCGTAGAATCGGCGCCACGCCCGGGTGGCGAAACTGGTATACGCAGCGGACTTAAAATCCGCCGCCGGTAAAACGGCGTGCCGGTTCGATTCCGGCCCCGGGCATCCGAAGGGCATTTCTGCCCGCCGCTCGCCCTCACTGCTTGACCCAAGTGCACAGCGTGAGCGCTGATGCGATCGTGCCGCCGATTTCTGACGCTGCGCCGCGCGTCAACACCTGGCCGATCTTCGCCGCAGCGCAGGCAAGTGATGGCGCACGCTGGCCACGACAGCGAGCCGCGAGACCGCGCTACACGTCGCGAAGCCCGACGTCGCAGCATGCCCGCCCGATAACTTGCGCGTTCGACCGTTGCGCGCCGACGATCCTGACACCGACGACTTT